>JAITSO010000034.1 GCA_031287735.1 Elusimicrobiota bacterium
TAATGTTCTACGCCTCCGGACCATCTGTCTTGGAAACTGCGTATTTCGCCCGCGTCTCCCCAGATTACTTCGTAATTGCGGTTTGAGAAAAACGGTGGGTCAAGATAGATTAAATCTACAGTTTCGCTATCTAATTTTTTTAGGATTTCGAGATTGTCTCCAAGAATAAGTTTGTTTACCATAATGAAATTGACTCCTTTAATTTATTTTCCCAAATTCAAAAGTGCATTCTGTCCTTTAATTCCAACTTTTATTAAAGACCGGATGAGCTGCACCTTTGTCTTTAATTCAGCATTTTTAAAGACTGGTCTAGCCGCAATCCTTTGTTTTTAATTCCCCATTTTTTAAAGGGGGTGGGCTTGTATAAGCACGGGGGTTTTCTATCATCAGAATTTACTTTTAGGTAAGTGTCTAACGAGTATACTTTATATTTTAGGTTTTAAAACCCCCGGCCGCCGTTGGCGCCCACCCCCTTTAAAAAAGTGGGAATTAAAGCTGATGTTTAAAACTCGTCCCGAACTTTAGGAAAGTAGAATTTTCCGGCAAACTGCCCACACCCATCTTGAAAAAAGTGGAATTGAATGCAAAGTCGTGTCTGCTACAATGAAGGTGGAATTGCAACTTCCGCTTTGTAATAGGCACACAATACTTTATCTTTAATTCAGCACTTTTTAAAGACTGGTCTAGCCGCAATCCTTTGTTTTTAATTCCCCCTTTTTTAAAGGGGGTGTGCTTGTAAAGTGCGGGGGTTTTCAAATGTCAGGATTTTACTTTTAGGTAAGTGTCTAACGAGTATACTTTATATTTAGGTTTTAAAACCCCCGGCCGTGCGTAGCCCGCCCACCCCCTTTAAAAAAGGTGAAATTTACGGCAAGCCGCGTACCACATGAAAAAGGTGGGAATTGCAACTTCCTCTTTGTAGTCTACATCCTTTAAAAAGGGTGAATTAAAAACAAATCAGCAGACTATCACCTGCTAGGAAAGAAAGGTGAAATTAAGCACTAACAACCAATATTGAAATTAAAAGTGGAATTTATAACTCTTTTTAAAGTAAAATACCATATCCTAAAAATAGTTCTCGTGCTAGCAAAGAAAATTTGACAAGTATTAAGCGTGAGGTAAAAAATTTTTTATGAATATTTTTATTATTATTTCAACTGCCTTATTCTTTCTAGATCAATTGACAAAACAACTTGTAGTTAAATTTATTTCTTACGGACATTCAGTTGCGATCATTAAAGCGAAATCTTTTTTTAATATAGTTAACATATCTAATAGTGGTGTAGCTTTCAGCATGCTACAAGGTAGAAATATGTTATTTTCAATTCTAATATCTGTCTTTTTGATTACTATAGTCTATTATATTTATAAGAATAAAAATAAATTTTCAAAACTGGAAAAGTATTCTTACTGTCTCATAATATCTGGTGGAACAGGAAACCTTTATGACAGGTTGACACGCGGAGCTGTTGTGGATTTTTTGGATTTCGGTATAAATTCTTTAAGATGGCCATCTTTTAATATAGCAGATTCTTGTATTTGTGCAGCCGCTGGGTTATTTATTTTAGATATAACCTTACGTAGGAAAAAGACAAATGAACAAAATAGTTGAGCAAATTAAACAAGTTGCTTCGGCGTTTAGTGGCATTAAGGTTTATGCTGTTGGCGGTTTTTCGCGTGATATTATTTTAGGTTTGAAACACCAAGACATTGATTTAGCAGTTAATAAAAACGTGCTGGCTTTTTCAAAAAAACTTGCGCAAACTTTTGATTCAAAACTTGCTCTATTAGACAATAAATCTAAAACTTACAGAATAATGCTAAAAAATTGCGATGTTTTTAACATAGATATTTCTGGTTTTAAAGGTAAAAATATTGAACAGGATCTGCAAGAAAGAGATTTTACTGTAAACGCCATAGCTTTTGAGATAGAATCCATTGCTGAATTCAAAAAACATTTGATATTTCCTAATAAGACTGCTTCCAAAGATTTAAAAAATAAAACATTAAACGCCGTTTCTCCGTCGACGTTTGAAGATGATCCTTTGAGATGCCTGCGAGCATTCCGTTTTTGTGCTCAATTAAATTTCAGAATTTCCAACGCTTGCCTAAAGCAAATTAAAAAATACTCTAAAAATGTAAGGCTTTGTGCTCCAGAAAGAGTTAAAAACGAATTTTTTAAGATTTTATCATGTCAAAAATCTTGTAAAATTTTAAAAACAATGGATGCTTGCAAGCTTTTTGAAGAAATTTTTAAAGAAATAAAGAATATGAAAAAAGCTAGAAAAAAATATTACTACCATCCGAAAGGTTTATTTCAGCATTCTTTTGAAACAATGGAAGCAGCAGAACATATTTTAAACAACTTGGGTAAATTTTTCCCTAACAATTCCAAAGATTTGGAATTTTATTTTAACGAAAATGGAATTTTTTCAGAAAACATCACAAGAGCAAATCTTTTAAAATTTTGTGCCTTTTTTCATGATAACGCAAAACCCGAAACTGCAAAATTTAAAGATGGAAAAATGCGTTTTTTTAAACATGAAACAATCGGGGCAGAAAAAATTGAAAATATTTTAATTGATTTAAAGTCTGGTAAAAAAGATATTGAATCGGCAAAGACATTGGTCGCGAACCACATGCGTCCGTCAACGCTTACCAAAAACACCGTTATAACGAAAAAAGCAATGTTGAAACTTTTTAGAGATTTAGGAAGCCTCACACCTATGCTGATAGTTCTTGCTATTGCTGATTGGTTGTCTTATAAAAGATTAAAAGTTTTTTCAATTAAAGAGCTAAAGCGTCAATTAAAAACTGCTGAAAAAATTATGGATTTCTATTATGAAATACAAAACTCCAAACCACTACCTAAGCTTATAGATGGCAATATAATAATGCACAAGTGCAAGTTGCCACCAGGCGTATGGATAGGTGAACTACTAAAAATTGTATCTGAAGCTCAAAGCAATGGCAAAATTTCAGATGAAAAAAGTGCTTTACATCTTGTTTTTTCTAAATTGACTCATATCAAAAAAAAGTATAGCATCTGTTGAAGTTTTTATGCAGTGCGGGCGTAGTTTAGTGGTAGAATGAGAGCTTCCCAAGCTTTTGATGTGGGTTCGATTCCCATCGCCCGCTCATAACTTATCACTAAAAGTTTGACAAATACAGGTCTGCTAACACCCAGCAGATTTCAGGTTTTAGTAGTAACACATTAAAAATTCAAAAAATTTAAATCGGAGGTTAATTGTGGACAAATATCTTAATTTAGGTGGAAATTCAAGTGTAGAAGCGTATGAAATAGTCGAACATTCTATTTCTGTTAAGTTTTTTAAGACAAATGATACCTACATTTACAGTTATGCTAGCACAGGAAAAGACGATGTAGAGCGTATGAAAATTTTGGCAAAACAGGGTGAAGGGTTAAACAGCTATATTATGAAGCACGCCAAAAATACGTATGAGAAACCATAAGAGTAAGCTATAACCTTGGGAAACTATTGTTACAAACGCTATAGATTTGTTGATAATGTTGGCAGGAAATTTGAAGTATCCATACGCAAGCACACTTTATAATTTTAAGCAGCTGTTTTTTAGGCGGTAAAAATGAATTATTTAATACAAGATACCATCGCTGCTCCAGTAACGCCTAAAGGCAAGTCCGCAATTGCAATCATCAGGTTGTCAGGCAAAGATGCTTTTCAAATAACAAATAAAATCTTTAAAACTTCGAACAAAAACGCAGGTCAAATTAAATACGGCTATATTGTAGACGGGTCCAAAAATATAGACGAGGTTCTATGCTATTTTTTTAAATCTCCTCGCTCTTATACAGGTGAAGATACTGTAGAGATATCAACACATGGAACACCTGTGATAACAAATGAGGTTTTATCGATTTTGTACAAAAACGGTGCAAGAGCGGCAAACCCAGGAGAATTTACCTACAGAGCTTTCATTAACTCTAAAAAAGATCTAATTTCAGCTGAAGCAGTTTGCACTTTAATAGAAAGCAAAACATCAGATTGTGCCAGAGCGGCGCTTAATAATATCGCAGGCAAGTTTTCTCAAAAAATAAAAAAGCTAAAAAATGACTTGGTTGATTTAATAGCTTTTATGGAAGTAAATTTGGACCATCCAGAAGAAGATATTATGTTTCTGTCGCGTCAAGAAAAACTTTCCAAAATATCAGATTTAACAAGCGAAATACAAAAACTTATTGATGTCTACAAAACAAGCAAAATTTTGCAAGATGGAATAAAAATTGCAATTGTCGGAAAACCAAATGCCGGGAAGTCTTCTTTGTTAAACGCAATTTTAGGTAAAAACCGTGCGATAGTCACAGAAATTGCAGGCACAACAACAGACTCTATAGAAGAAACTATAAATTGCAACGGAATTCCTGTAACGATAATTGATACTGCAGGTATTAGAAATCACAGCGAAAACTCTATAGAAAATTTAGGTCAGCAGAAAAGTAAAGAAGCTATTGAAAAATCTGATATTTTGATTTGGCTTTTTGATTCTTGTTCCAAAATTTCCGATGATGATGCAAAAATTTCTGAACTTTTAAAAACTTTACCTGACAAAATTTATATCATCGGAGTTTTAAACAAAATCGATTTAGTGCCGCAAATTTCAGAGGATGAAGTAAAATCGCTTGCAAAATTTGCAAACATATTAAAAATTTCGGCAAAAACAGAGCAAGGCGTTGATCATTTGCTAAATATCCTTGCAGAAATTGCTGGTGCTTCGCAACTTCAAGAAGATACGTTGATTATAAATTCCCGTCATCAAAAACTTTTACAAACGACGTTTGAAGCACTTTTAAAAACGCAAGAAACTCTATCGCAAAAAGATGCCGATGAGATAGCATGTTTTGAAGCAAACCGTGCAAAAGATGCGTTAAATGAAATACTCGGAATAGAAATAAAAGAAGATATTTTAGATTCAATTTTTTCTAACTTTTGTATAGGAAAATAAGCGATATTTGGAAAATTTGTTTTTGAGCAAATAAAAAATTTGTTAACATAATGTCAATATGAAAAATATCCCAAAACAAATAGCTGTTCAATTTAAAAATTATCCTACTTTTTACGTGAATGTTTGGAAAGAATGCTTTAAAATTCCTGCTGGAAAAACGTTATCTTATGCTCAACTTGCAAATAAGTTAGGGTATCCAAAAGCCGCAAGAGCTGTAGGAATGGCTTTGTCGAAAAATCCATTTGCGCCAATAATTCCATGTCATAGAGTTATAAGGAGCGATGGGAAACTTGGTGGTTACTCTGCAAGTGGTGGGTTAAAAAAGAAATCTCAAATGTTAAAATACGAAAAGGAAACCGGAAAAGATGCTTGTTTGGATTAACGATATTGCAAGAAGTGCTGCTATGAATATGTCTATTGATGAAGTACTTTTCGTGTCAAACGAAAGCTTTTCTTTTCTAAGAACTTATACTTGGGATGATAGCTACACTACTATCGGGTATTTTCAAAAATCAAAAGATGTGAAGTCAAAAAAATTTACTCGTCGTTTAACTGGTGGGCTAACTGTAAATCATTCCAAAGACATTTCGTATTGTTTTGTTTCTTCATCGCGTTTTGTAAACGTTTATGATCAAAGTAAAACATACAAAACAATTCACTTAGCTATACAAAAATCTTTAACCTTTAAAACAGAAATTTTAGAAAAAAGCAAAAACGTCCCAAACTTAATTTGCGTTAAAACTTTCTATGAAAATGATGTTGTCTGTGCGGATAAAAAAATAGCTGGGTCATGTATGCGCCGCAGGGGTAGTAAAATAATTGTTCAGGGATCAATTCATGCTGATTTTGACAACAATGGTACGAGAATTTTTGTTAAAAGTTTCTCTAAAAACCTTGCGAGGTTGATGAATGTAGATATTAGAACGTCAGAACTAAAAGATGAATATATCAAAAAAGCAAACACAATGATGTACAGCAAGTACTCTAATTTGCAATGGAACTACAGATTTTAGACTATGGTTTTAATGATTTTTCTAAAATTAACCTTTTGTTGCTTCAAAATTTCTAGCAAAAAAAAGACCTACTTCAAACAAAATATATGTCGGTAGAGCTAAAAGAATTTGGCTGATAACATCTGGCGGAGTTAGTAATGCAGAAAGTATTAAAATTATCACTATTATATAAGGTCTTTTATCTTTTAAAGATTTAACAGATATTATGCCAAGTTTCACCAAAGCAATTACAAGCATAGGAAACTGAAACATTATCCCAAAAGCAAGCATTAGCCAAGAACAAAGATTTATAAAATTCCCGACACCAAGCACTGGTTGCAATTGCGGAGTAGAAAAGCTCAATGAAAATTTTATTACAAGCGGCAGCATTAAATATAAGCAAAAAAAAGCCCCTAAAATAAAAAGAAAACTAGAGGTTAAAATACTCCATTTCAAAAGTTTACGTTCATTGTCGTACAAAGCGGGTGATAAAAATTTTAGGATTTGCAAGAGTGTGTATGGGAAAGCAAAGAAAAAAGCAATTATACCGCCAAGTTTAAGCTGCAAAATAAAAACTTCCATCGGAGTGAAATAACTTAAATGCTGCATATTTTCTGGAAAAGTCCAAGAAACAAGCAAATTTATACAATAAGGTGCAAGAAAAAAACCAACCGGGTAAAAAATAATAAAAGCCAATACGCAACGGAAAACAGTTTTTCTTAAGTCAGAGATATGCTCTAAAAAAGAAGTGTTACTCATTTTCTCTTTTTTCAGTTTCCTCTTGTTTTATGGAACTTTCTAGCTTGCTGCTAGCTTCCGCATTGTCTTCTACAGTTTTCATCAATTCTTCAGATTCTTTTTTTATGGTTTCCTTTGCTTTTTTATATTCAAAAGCAGCTCTTCCTATAGCTTTTGCGATTTCAGGAATTCTTTTTGCACCAAATAAAAGTAAAATAACTACAAGTATCAACAAAACTTCTGTAAATCCTATAGACATAAACACCTCCTTTTTGTTACTTTTTAATTATTTAGATACAGTAGCAGTAGCTTCTGCTTGTGCAAAAGATGCTACTATTCTTACAGCTGGATATTTTTCACCTTTTGCCGGGCAATTATATTGGCAAGAACCACATCCTATGCAGTATTGTCCTTCAAGTAGCGGAAAACCGTTTTCGTTTAATTTTATTGCACCTGTCGGACATTTTGCATAGCATATCTTGCATTTCAAACAAGTTTCATAATTAAACACTGCCATTCCAATTCGTGTAATTTTTTTCTCTTCTAAAGATATTTTTCTTATTGCACCTGTTGGGCAAACTTGGCTGCAATTATTGCATTCATAATGACAAAAACCTTTATTGTAATCTAAATAAACTGTCTCTACTTTTGAATTGGGCGATTTTATTGCACCACCTTTACAATTATTGAGACACAACAGGCAGCTTGTGCATTTTGACAAAAATAAATCAGAACTTACAGAACCGGGGGGGAAAATTGTAGAAAAATTTTTATTTAATAATGCTTTTTCAGACGGCTTTACATAACCTGATATTTTAGAACAAGCTATAGCAATAACTACTCCAATTCCTGTGGCAAGAAATTCACGCCTTGACGGGTTAAAAATCAATGTTTTGCGAGTTTCTTTTTTTCCAATACCATATTGAATTGCTTTTATTGGACAATGATCAATACACTTCAAACAACGCATGCATGTTTCATTATTGATTTTTTTTTCTTTTAAATCTATTGCACCTGCCCCGCAAATACTTGCACATTTAGAGCATTTAACGCATTTTTCATTTATTTTTAATCTGAATAAACCCCACTTTGAAAACAAACCAAGTAAAGTTCCGACAGGGCAAATTGCAACACAGAAAATTCTCTTTTTCCATAAAACGAGAAATACTATTACAAACAGAGGAATTATTCCCGTGGAAAAAAATTTAATAACATAAGTTTTATCTGCAAAGTCAGTTGGAATAATTTTTGAATAAATTAAAGATACTGTACTTGAAATTATCGATCCAAAATTCGAAAACGGATCTAAAAATCTAAAAGCAATTGACCAACCACCAAAAAACAACCCGAAAGAAACAGATGCTATCATGTATCTTATGACAGTTTGATTTTTTATAAAAATATACTTTTTCTTTGAACCCCAGCTTATAAATTCCTGTAAAATTCCAAAAGGGCAAATAAAAGAACAATAAAATCTTCCAAATAAAAAAGTTAAAATCAGAGTAACTATGACAACAAGTAAAAGAATAGAAGAAAAGCTTGCAAAAACGTTAAGTATATTTGGACCCATTTGTATAATAAAAAATTTAGAGAAAGGTATAAATCCTGACGTAAAAGCAAGAGTTGAAATAGATATGCTTATTGAAGGAATTAAAATCCTTATCTTGTGTAGAAGCGAACTGCTTGTTTTCATACCGTGACCTTTAAAATAACCACTTAAAATGTCAGTTTTTACTACCTCTTGACAAAGAAACAATTCCTGTTCTGCAAGTTTCTTTTATTCCATAAGGCAAAACCATTTTAATAAATGCTCTAATTTTGCTTTCGTCGCCGGTAATTTCAATCATTACAGAATCTTGCGAAACGTCTACAATTTTTGCCCTAAAAATTGCTGCTATTTGCATAATTTCTGGACGGCTACTTTTTGCCGCACTAATTTTTACAAGGCAAAGCTCGCGCTCTACATATTCTGTGTCTTTAAAGTCTGTAACTTTTATTACATCAACAAGTTTATTCAATTGTTTTGTAACTTGCTCCAAAACAGAATCATCGCCAGGTACAATTATAGTCATTCTTGAAACTTGCGGATCGTCAGTTTCACCAACGGCAAGAGAATCTATATTAAAACCGCGTGCCGCAAAAAGAGTGGAAATTCTTGCTAAAACACCTGATTTATTTTCTACTAAAACGGAAATTATATGACGCATTTTTACCTCTCATAAATTTAGTTTACGATGTTTAACAACTTTTGTTTTACGTCGATAATACCTTTTTTGCCATCCTCTGCAACTTTTGATGCAAGTTGCGTAACATCCCCAAAAGAATTGCTTAAAAACACTGCTGACAAAAGCATAGATAAATTTACACCTGAAATAATTGCGATGTTTTTGCCAAAATCCTTGCATGCTTTTACAGAAGCATTGCAAGGTGTTCCTCCAAACAAATCTGTTAAAATCAAAACCCCGCATCCTTTATTTATTGTTTTGAATAAAACGATAAGTTTTTCTTGTAAAGTTTGCAGACTATCGTCATTGCCTTTTTCAACACTGTATAAGTTATCTTGCTTTCCAGCCACAAGTTCGCAAGAATTTACAAGTTCTTTTGCCAAATTACCATGAGCTAATACAACAACAGATACCATTTAAGCTCTCCAAGTTTTGACGTTTTGATTTTTTTACTTTCAACGAAAAATTCAAATTAACGTATCTTGCAGTATATCCCTATGATTTAGAGAAACCGTATACTTTTTTTTTGCAAGCAATTTTGCAAGCAACTCGGCAGTAAAAACTGATCTATGTCTACCTCCAGTACAACCTACAGCGATGGTCAAGTAACTTTTACCCTCTTTTATGTATCCCGGCAAGGTATTTTTTATAAGATTTGAAAAATCAGGAAAAAAACGTTTGAACTCTTTTTGATCTTTTATATATTTTTGAACAGCAGCGTTTTTTCCAGTTTTAAATTTTAACTTATGAATATAATTTGGGTTAGCGATAAAACGGACGTCAAAAACAATATCGGCTTGACTTGGCAAACCGTATTTGTACCCAAAAGAAACAACAGAAATATTCAAATGTTTAGAGTACGAGAGGTTAAGACCTAAAATCTCAGCTATTGCTTTTTTTAGTTCCCCGGTTGTAAGATTTGAAGTGTCTATGACGACGTCTGCAAGAGTAAAGATGTAATTTACAGCTTTCCTTTCAAGCTGTATCCCTTCAAGAGAATTCTTCCCTAAAGGGTGCCTATGCCGTGTTTCAGAGTAACGCCTTACTAAAACTGCATCTGTGGCATTTAAAAAAATGATTTTGTAAGCAACGTTTTTGTTTTTTAATACGTTTAAAATTTCTTTGAAATTAAATAATCCTTGTCCTGATCGTGCGTCAATGCTTATAACCGTATTTTTATATTTTTTTGGAAATTTAATGCAAACATCAACAAAATTTTTGAGTATTTCTATAGGAATATTATCTATAGAGACAAAACCAAAATCTTCAAAAATTTTTAAGGCTTGGCTTTTCCCAGCACCAGACATTCCTGAAAGTATGTAAATTCTAGTCATTTTCTACTTTATTGATTAGCTCGTTTTTGATGGCTCTGTCAAAATTTTTTGCAGTATAACAACCACTTTTTTTTAATCTATAGTTTAAACCTGCAGTTTCAATTATTATAGCAAGATTTCTACCAGAAACCACAGGAATCACAACTTTAGGAACTTTGATATCCAATATCTCATGATAAATTTCATCTATTCCGAGTCTTTCGTACTGTTTGGATTCGTTCCAGCTTTCAAGGGTTACAACAAGTTCAATAGTTGAAGTGTCCAAAATAGCACCAATACCAAAAAGTTCTTTTATATTGATTATTCCCATTCCGCGAACTTCTAAAAGATGTTTTGTAACTTCTATACCACTTCCCACCAAAGAACGTCCAAAACGTTTTTGTACATTGACAACATCATCTGAAATAAGCCGATGACCTCTTTCTATAAGTTCAAGTGCACACTCAGACTTTCCTATACCAGATTTTCCAAGGATTAAAACTCCAAGACCATAAACATTCGTGAGAACACCATGAATTTTGCAAGTTGTAGAAAGCTTCCAATCTAAGTAGTAAGTTAAATCGCCTATAAAAGAAGATGACGGAAATTTTGTTTTTAGTAAAGGTACATTAAGTTTAGAAAACATTTTTAGCATCGGAGGCGTGGGTGTCAGGTTTCTTGTCAAAATACAACAAACCGCTTTTGGATGAGAAAAAATTTTATTTAATATCTCGCATTGTCTCTCTTCGCTTAAACGCTCCAAGTAAACATATTCGCTTATACCTACAATCTGTGTGCGTTCATAAGGAAAATGCTCATAAAAACCCGCAAAAGCAAGACCCGGTCTATTTACGTCAGAAACATTAAATTCCTTTGTAAGTCCATTTAACCCTGCAACGATATCAAGACCAAATGACCTTCCTTTTTCCATAAGAAAGGTCTTAACATCAATCTGCATTAATAAGCGTCCTCGTTCTCTATTATCTTCGCAATTTCGTCGGCGGTTGCAGATTCTCTTATAGCTTGTCTTAAATACTTATCTTTAAAAAGCCTTGAGATTCTAGACAAAGCTTTTAAATGAAGACCGGCAACTTCCACTGGTCCAGTAAGTAAAAATACAATATAAACAGATTCGCCATCAAGAGAATTGAAATCTATGCCTTTTTTAGAAATACCCAAAGCAGCAACTTGATTTTGCAAAACGTCACTTTTCCCATGTGGTATCGCAACTCCTTGCCCGATACCAGTGCTTCCAAGTTTTTCTCTCTCTAAAATCACTTCAACTACTTTTTCTGCATCTTTTAACTTTTTCGTGGTTTTCAAAACATTCACAAGCTCGGTTATAGCAGACTTCTTATCTTCAGCTTTCAAATCTGTTACAATCGCGTCTTTGCTCAAAAAATCAGTAATCCTCATTTGTTTTTACCTCTCAAAACCTAGAATAAAATTATATTTTCTGCTTCTCATTTGGTTCCAAAAGAACTATGGAACCAGAATCATTGCGGTACAAGACGCAAACATTATCAGAAGCAATATCTTTAAACATGTAAACATTATAGGATAGATTGTCCATCTCTACTATTGCATTTTCAAGGCTAACAGGTTCTAAATCAAAACGTTTGATTTCTGATATTTTTGTTCTTGAATCTTCCATTGCACTATAAGAAAAAACATCTTCAACAGAACGATTTAATTCACAAGATTTTGAAAAAGATAGCTTTCTACGAACTTTAAGAAGCTCTTTTTGTTTCTTCAATTGTTTTTCAAGCTTGTCTACTGACATATCTATTGAAGCATAAAGATCGGCAGACTGTCCCTTTGCCCTGATTATCTTTTTGTCAGCATGGAAAAGAATTTCTGTTATTTGCCTGTTTTTTTCAACTGACAAAATGGTATGTGTCCACACTTCATCTGAATTATGCAACTTTGAAATTTTTGTGATTTTTTTCTTGACATAAGAAGCAATGGCATCGGTAAGTTTTAAATGTCTTGCGGTAATATTGATACGCATACAAATTGTTCTCCTTTTCAATGTGAGTATTCAAAGCGGTTGCACGCACATTCTGCGTCATCGTTGGGTAGTATATAAAATTCGTGTGGATTATTGCAAATTGCAAGATTTGTGCTTACTAAAAATACTTACATTAATTTTGGGATACTAAAAAAACATTGTAAATCCGGTATAATCATTATGCACATTATGTATAGATAATTTACATTTTCTATGTTTTTTTTGTATGGTCCAGCTACATTTTTGTATGCAAATAATATAATTTAAGTGGAAAACCTTATAAAGCAAAAAGATGATAACCAAAAATTTAATTTTAAAAATTTTTTCAGCGGCAAACATTTTAAGATGGAATGATCATATACGACCATCTGATTTTTTTGAAATAGACAAACAGTCACACAAAATGATAATAGCTTTCATCGTTGCGAAATTTGAAGAAGAAGACTCCAAAACTATAGATTGGATGAAACTTATAGAGGGTGGGATTTTTGAATTTTTTCAAAGGATAATGCTTACAGATTTAAAACCTGAGATATTTCATGAGCTGATGTTGCGAAAAGAGAAAGAATTAAACAGTTGGGTTTTAGATAATCTCAAAGAAGATCTAACGTCTTTAAAAGGTGATTTTTATGCAAAATACAACGAATATTTTTTAAATCCGGAATATGCAAAATTAGAAAAAAGAATCTTGAACGCCGCTCATTGTTTATCTACAAAATGGGAATTTGAAATAATCTATGCTTGGAATTCAATGCTTTACGGAATAGAAAAAACGAGAACTGAAATAGACGAAACAATTGCAAAGTTTGATGATTTGTTGGGTATACAAAAATTAATAATCAATAAAAAATATTATGGTTTTTTAGATTTGTGTGGTCAGCTACGTTTTCAACAAAGATGGGCGCAGTCTTTTAGGATTCCCAAAACCACTGTGCTTGGACACATGTTTATGGTTGCAGTTTTCGCCTATCTTTTATCAGACGATTTAAATGCTTGTTCCAAAAGAAAGTATAATAATTTTTACTGTTCATTGTTTCACGATATGCCTGAAATTCTTACTAAAGATATTATAAAACCTGTTAAAAGCTCAATTGCAGGTCTTGAAAAAATAATAAAGCAATATGAAAAAAAGCAGGTAGATGAAAAAATCCTTCCTTTGATTCCGCAAAATTGGCAAAAAGAAATGCAGTATTTTATTGAAGATGAATTTTTGGATAAAATCATTGAAAAAGGTGTTGTGAAAAAAGTGAAAAATTGTTCCGACTTTAATGACGACAAATATAGCCCAGTAGATGGAACGCTTGTAGAAGTATGCGACAAATTATGTGCTTATATTGAAGTTTCCGTTGCCGCAGAATACGGGATTAAATCTGCAACACTTATAGAATCTAAAAGTAAAGTTTATGATACTTTTTCTTCTTTTCAGAAAAACGAATTAAATTTTAAACCACTATTTGATTACTTTAAATGATTTTTAATTTTGAAAAATATTTTGTCTGCATTGCCAGGCTGATTGGACTAAACTTTGTTTTTCTTGTTGCAATGATGCTTTATAGAGTATTTTTCTTTTTTTATTTCTCAAAAGGAATGAGTTTAGAAGGTTTAGAGCATTATATTGTACAGTCTTTTATTTTGGGGTTAAGGTTTGACCTATCATCTATAGCTTATATCAATGCTCCAATCATTTTAATTTTTACCACTTTTTTAATTATTCGCAATTTATTGCTGTTTAAAAATTCAGTTTTTTTTATAAAATTTTATTATTGGATATCTTTTACTTTTCTTGCTATTTTAAATGCAATAGATTTCGCTTTTTATTCAATTTTCAACAATCACATAAACATTTTGATTTTTGACTTTTTTAAAGATGATGCACTTACCCTGATAAAAACAATTATCTACGATCCGCGTTTTCTGACTGCCACAATGGCTCTTATTGTATCGTCTTGTGCAATCTATATTCTTGTTTCAAGAACTTGCAATAACCTAATTTCTATCAGGTATTTTTCTTTCAACACTTCTTTTCTTAATATTTTTAATATGCAGATGAAAATAACTACAGTTCTAATTATTTTTGTTTTAACTTTTCTTATGGCTAGGGGAACTGTCTCTATGTTTCCGCTTGGAAAATATCATACGCAAATTTCGCCAAACACATTTATAAACGATTTGTCGATAACTTCATTAAGTTCACTCGCAGACGCTTTGTATGCGAAATATGAACAGTCGGACAAAAAAAAGAACGTACAAGAACTGTTAAAAGTTTCAAAAAATGAAATAGATGCTTCAATTTTTGAGAAAATATCGCAGGAAAATAAAACAGCAGAAGAAATAAAACCGAATGTTGTGGTAATTATTATGGAGGGTTTTGGAAAACTGCCGATTTTATATAACAGTCCAGGTTTTAACGTACTTGGCGAACTAAAAGAGCATTTTGAGCAAGATACTGTTTTTTATAATTTTCTAGCCGCTGGAACAATTACAATAAACGCTCTTGAAACCACAATATTGAATATGCCGCAAAGACCGGCAGGAATTCAAATTACTCAAAGTCCTCAAAGTTTTAAAAAATTTCCAAGCTCTTCTGCTAAGCCGTATAAAGATGCGGGTTACTCAATAAAAGCAGTTTACGGCGGAAGTTTAACATGGAGAACGATTGAGGATTTCTTAAAAAATCAAGGTTTTCAAACTTATGGAGAAGGAACTGTAGTCAAACAATTCCCGCATCAATGGGGTATTAACGATAAGCAATTTTTTGAACTTGTGTTGAGAGAACTCAAAAAAAAATCCGCAATGCCTCAATTTATATGGGCATTATCAACAGCTACTCATGCACCTTATGAAACGCCTCCATATTATAAAGCACTAAACCTTGAAATTCCCGACGATTTAATGAAAAAAATAACAAACAATGATAGAAAATATATTAAGCAAATGTTTAAAACTTACCAATTTGCAAATAGAGAAGCAGCGAAATTTTTAACTGAAATTAAAAATTCTGACTTGGCGCAAAATACTATTGTAGTTATAACAGGCGACCACAACTTGCGGGAATTTACATTAAAAGACGAAGAACTTTTTAAAAGATACGCTGTTCCTTTGTATGTTTATGTTCCTGAAAAATTAAAGAAGAAATTTAATACTGAACTTTGTGCAAGTCATCTTGATATAATGCCAACTTTGTATGACTTGTCGCTTTCTAAAGCTAAATATATTTCTGCAGGCATAAGTTTATTAGAAGAGGAAAATGTAAAAGGTATAAATTTTAACAACGACCATACTAACAGCTTTGCCAAGCAAAATTCAAATAAAAGCAAAAAACATATAGCTTTTAACAGTGAAGGGTTTGTTTTATGTGAAAATATTGCTGCTCAATATGATATAGCAACCGGGAAAACAAAAAATTTTACTTTTGACAGCAACACAAAAATGCTTTCTTTTACTCAAGAAACAAAAGAACATAAAGATTTAGTTGATTATTACAAGAAAACTGTAGCGTCAGCGGATGTTTACTTAAATCGTGACGCGTATACAAAAACGGAATAAGTAAGTTCAAATGTAAAAAAGTTGATTGGTTGGAATATAAGCAGTTACTTTAAATTTGACTGTCTTAAAAAAATGAAACAGCTTGTCTAATAGAATTTCATATACAAAAAATGTAAAATGAGAACAACTAAAACAAAGTCAACAAAATATAATCTAAAAAACTAAAATCATAAAATTGCCGATTTAAAAACAGAGTGGGAAAGTTAAGTAGCAACCAAGTAGTTCGGCAAAAAAGAAAAAGGAGAAATAAAAAATGACATTTTTATTGGTGGTATCAGGAATTGCAGTTTTTTTTGTTTTGTATGTGATTTCACTTTATAACACACTTGTGAGGTTTAAAAATAGGATTCTCGAAGCTTGGAGCGATATAGAAACACAGCTGAAACGACGTTATGATTTAATCCCAAATCTTGTAGAAACAGTTAAAGGTTACGCAGCACATGAAAAAAACACTTTAGACGCGATAATTCAAGCAAGGAATTCAGCACAAACTGCCCAAGGGTTGTCAGATAAATCGCAAGCCGAAAATGCACTTAGTACAAGCTTAAAATCGCTCTTTGCATTGTCGGAAGGTTATCCGAACTTAAAAGCAAACGAAAATTTTTTAGAACTTCAGAGAGAGCTTTCAGATACAGAAAACAAAGTGCAATCAGCAAGAAGATTTTATAATTCAAACGTTTTATCGTTAAATACAAAGCTGGATATGTTTCCAAGCAACATAATCGGTTCTATTTTTTCATTTCAGAAAAAAGAATTTTTTAAACTTGATGAAAACGAGCAAGCAGCAAGAAATGTCGTTAAAGTTTCTTTTTAAATACATTTAAAACGGGTAATTTCGCATGTCAAAAATAACAACTTATGATTTTATAAAAGCGAATTCTGAAAAAACAATAATTCTTATGGCAATGTTTCCTATAACACTCATTTTCATAGTTTATGTGGTTATTTTTTTGTTCAGTTTGATGTCTGTTCAAACCCATAACAATTCTAATTTTGATTTGATATTCTATTACACAAATCAGATTGCGGTTGTTATTCTTCCGGTAGTTTCTTTCATTGCAATCCTTTGGGTTTTAATCAGCTATTTCGCAGGTCATAATTTTATTTTATCTATGACTAACGCAACAGAGTTAAACAGAACGAACGCTGCTGAAATTGTAAGAATTGTTGAAAATATAGCAATTGCAGCAGGTATCCCCACTCCAAATGTTTATGCAATCAATGACAATGGGTTAAATGCTTTTGCCACCGGTAGAGATGTTAATCATTCATACATAGCTTTAACAAAAGGGATAATAAATAAACTTGAAAAAGTTGAGCTTGAATGCGTTGTCGCTCATGAAATGGCACATATAAAAAACAGAGATATACGTCTTATGCTTATAGCAATTGTCTGCATAAGTTTTGGAACAATAGCCGCTGAGTTTTTACTTAGAACAGCTTGGATGACGCGAAGCAACAACAATTCTAAAAATAGCGGAAGTATAAAAATTTTGCTATTTGCTTTAGCGTTTGCATTTTATGCTTATGCTTATCTCATAGCTCCTTTGATAAAATTTGCTGTCTCAAGGACCAGAGAATTTCAAGCTGATGCGACAGCTGCTTTAATTACACGAAATCCCCAAGGTCTAATAAGTGCTCTAAAAAAAATTTCCGAAAGCTCCGTTGTTGAGAAATTGAAAAACAATGAAACTGTTGCAGCAATATGCATCTATTCACCTTTAACAAAAAAACCTTCTTTTCTGTCTAAAATTTCAGGTCTTTACAGCACGCATCCGCCTATAGAAGAAAGAATTAAAGCTTTGCAAATTATGGATGGATATAGAGAGGTATTGAAATGAAGTCAAATTTTAAATCTTGGCTTATATTATTGGTTGTAATTTTACTGTCTTTGACTATCATAAAGTCTATGAACAAAAAAGAGAATAATGATGTATTCAAAACAAAATCAGAGATAAAAGAGTTAGAGTAACTATACTTTCTGAGATATTTAAAAAAGGTGCAAAAAATGAAAAACGCTGTTGTTTTGTTTTCGGGTGGGTTAGATTCAACAACTGTTCTTTATTATGCTTTGTCAAAAAAATACAAGTGTTATTGCTTGCTGTTTAATTATAGACAAAAGCATAGAAAGGAATTGCAATCAGCTATTAAAATTGCTGATCTACTAAAAGTGGAGTTTGAAGTTATTAATCTCAATCTTCCATGGTCAAAAGATGCTTTGACAGATAAAAATAAAAAGATTCCAGAACACAAAAAAATAGCTTCTTTTATCCCTACAACATATGTGCCAGGTCGCAACACATTGTTTTTATCTTTTGGTCTTTCCTATGCGGAATGTATGAGTGCTGATGTGATTTTTATTGGGGCGAATGCACTGGATTTTAGCGGTTATCCGGATTGCAGGCCTCAGTTTATAGACGCTTACAATAACCTTGTAAAATCATTGGGTTTAAAAATAAAAGTAATGGCACCTCTTATTCATAAAACAAAAGCACAAATCATAAAACTTGGGACAAAATTGAAAGTTCCTTATCAACTTACCTGGTCATGTTACAAAGGGTTAAAAGAACCTTGTGGAAAATGTGATTCTTGCAAACTCAGATTAAAAGGTTTTAAAGAGGCAAAATTAGATGACCCTGCCATCAAAAAATAAAGTTCCTGTTAGTGAAATTTTTTCCTCTTATCAAGGTGAAGGCTTGCACATGGGCGAACCGCAGGTTTTTGTCCGTTTTTCAGGTTGTAACATCAAATGCAATTACTGTGATACAAAACACGCATTGAAAGTTTGTAAACAAACAGAATATATGGATGTAGATTCTATTATAAAAAAAGTAAGTTCTGTTTATAAAGAAGATAAAGAAATTTTTATTTTTGGGAAACCTTGTGTTGCTTTAACTGGCGGTGAACCTCTAATTCACTTTAAAATTTTAAAAGATTTAATTGTAAAATTAAAAAAAGCAAATTTTAAAATTTACCTTGAAACAAATGGAACGCTTCCTAAAAATTTAAAAGAAATAATAGAATATATTGATGTTGTTTCTATGGATTTTAAATTTGAGTCCGAATGTAAAAAAAGTTTTTGGAAAGAGCATAAGGAGTTTTTGGAAATTGCAAGCAATAAGGTGTTTGTAAAATGCATCATTACAAGCAAAACATCTAATAATGAAATTAAAATGAGTGCAAGAATAATAAGACAGATAGATTCTAAAATTTCATTGATTTTGCAACCAACAACAGATTTTAATATTCCAAAAATAATAGACATTTACAAATTCCACTTAATTGCAAAAAAAATAATCCCAAATGTTTTTTTGATGTTTCAAATGCACAAAATATTTAAAATCAGGTAAAATGTAGTTTGTGCGGCTCGACTTTTTTTAAAATTTTAGCGATTTCCCGGTACACTTCGTCAACAGTTATCGACTGCATACACTTTGGTTCTGGAAAAGAAGTGCATTTAAAATCTTCGAAAGTTCGCTTGAAAATACATGGCCAACAGTCCAATTCTTTATGAAACTTAGAGCTTCTGTGTGTTAGTGGTCCGGTTTGTTTCCAAGATGTAGAACTATGTAAAGAAATAATATGTGTTTTTGTGGTGGCAGCCACATGTATAACACCGGTGTCTATAGAAATTAGCAAGTCCATCATTTTCAAGACTTCTCTTAACTCCAATAGTGATGTTTTTCCGCAAAGGTTTTTTATGTTTGACTTATCTGCAATGCTTTGCACATAACCAAAATCTTGGGAAGTTCCAATTATGTAAAAACAAACTGATTGAAATTGTCTATCGACCTTGTCAATTATGTCTTTGAAGTTTTTTTTATTCCAAAATGAGTCTGAACTTTTGCTACCTCTTATACATAAAGCTACTGAAAGACCATGTTGATTTTTGACTAAGTTTTTAAGTTTGGTCGTATTGTCGCAATCGCACAAAATGTCTGGAATAACCGGTAAAGCATTGTTGTATATGTTAAAAAAAGATTTGATAATCGTTTGAAATCTAATGCACGTATGAATAGTATCTTGGTTTTTTGGCAGTTTAATTTTATCTGTATAAAATTTTGATAAAGAATATGATTTGTTGTAGCCAGCGTAAAATATATCAGCACCTACGATTTTTGGAATTCTTGCAATTTTTGCAAGTAATGTAGCTATTCTTGAAACATCCAAAATGATGCAGACATCAAACCTTTTAAATATAATTTTTGGGAAACTTACAAACATCCAGAGAAGCTTTCTAATCTTTGTTTTAAAACCAGGATAGAAGTAAGGACAAAAAATCACATCATCAATAACAGTGTTTCCAACAGCTATTTCTTTAACGTCTTTAGTGGCAATAACAGTTATTTCTACTTCTGGGTAAGTTTTCTTAAGAATCGCAAAAGCAGAGGTTGACCATACAAAATCTCCAATATGGGCTGTCATACTAATTAGAACCTTTTTTCTGTTCATTTTGTTAGTTCTGTCATCCAATTTCTATGTTCAAAACAGCTCTAATTCTCTCCAATTCTTCTAAGCTACCGTAACGAATCTCTATTTTTCCCTTATTTTCTGTTCCCAAAATATTGACTTTTGAGCTAAACTTCCTCTGCATTTCTTCTTTTAATTTTATCAACATTTCATCAAATTGTTTTTTTGGTTTTATTTTAGGTTTATTAGACTTAGTTTCAGCTATAAGTCTTTCTATTGTACGAACCGAAAGATTTTCATTGATAATCTGTTGCGCCAAATACTTTATTTGCTCTTCATCCTCAAGGCCAGCAAGCATTTTACCATGACCTAAAGTAAGTTTTTTTTCAGATAAAAGTTCTTGCACTTCATTAGGAAGCAGCAAAAGCCTTAAAAAATTTGAAATTACAGAGCGATCTTTCCCAACTGCCTGTGCAATTTCCTCGTGCGTACGTTTAAAATTATCTAAAAGTTTTTTGTAAGCTTGTGCTTCTTCGATTGGGTTTAAATTTTCTCTTTGTATATTTTCAATTAAAGCTAAATCTAATCTTTGCTTATCATCAACAGACTTGCGTACTATAGCTTTTATAGTTTTAACATCCGCAAGCTTTGCGGCTCTAAACCTGCGTTCTCCAGCAATAATTTCATATTCGCCTGGAACAACTGAAGGTACAACCAATATTGGCTGGGCAAGCCCGTATTTTTTTATTGATATTGCAAGTTCCTGCAATTTCTTTTCATCAAATTTGTTTCTTGGTTGAAATCGGTTAGGCCTGATTTTTTCTAAAGATATTGAAATAACGAACTCTTCAGATTGAAACTTATTAGGTGCAAAATATGGACTTAAACTTTCTAATCCCCGGCCTAATACTTGTTTTTTCATTTGCCAAGTTCCTTGTTTGGTATTGCGTTTTGTTTTTCTAAAAATTCTTTTGCAAAATTTACGTACCCTTGTGTGCCTTTGCCAAGTGGATCGTAAAGCAATGCTGGTTTGCCAAAGCTAGGAGCTTCTGCAAGTTTTACTGTTCGTGGGATTTTTGTTTCGTAAACTTTCTCTTTAAAAAAATTTCGAACTTCATCTACAACTTGTTGCGATAAGTTAGTTCTAGAATCAACCATTGTAAATAAAACACCTTCCAAACACAGGTTGTAAGTTTGCATTAAAGAGAAAATTGTTTTGGAAAGTTGTCCCAACCCTTCTAATGCAAAAAATTCGCACTGCACAGGAATTATTACTGCATTAGACGCTACCAAAGAATTAATTGTTAAAAGACCTAAAGAGGGAGGACAATCTACTATAACATACTTATAAACTTTTTGAAATTTTTCCAAAGCGTTCTTTAGCTTAATTTCTCTATCAAGCATGTTGACTAACTCTACCTCAGCGCCACTTAAATCAGTTGTTGCAGGTGCAATGTCAAGCCAATCCATGACAGTATCTTTAAGAATATCTTCTAATTTTATTTCGTCAATTAAAACATTGTATATATTTTTTTCAAGGTTATTTTTATCTATCCCCAAACCACTTGTAGCATTACTTTGTGGATCCATATCAATCAATAAAGTTGCTTGTCCAAGATGAGCCAAACTTGCAGCTAAATTTATGGCTGTTGTAGTTTTACCAACTCCACCTTTTTGATTTGCGATTGCGATAATTTTGCTCATTTTGCACCATTCTTAACCACTGACAACAAATTAATTCCAATAGAATAAAACAATTTTTATGTGTGCAGTGCATTCTGCATCATAGTGTCAACTTTCTTACATTACCAACCCGGTGGTTTTATCTATTTTAATAACTTTTGTCAATCATTTTTTGAAACTCTTGTATTGCAACTCCGGCTGTTTATGTTTTTAAGAAAACCGGAACCGCAACAAAGTGGAATTAATGTTTTAGCCATTACGTTTTAAAAATGTATAGTAAAAAAGCTTAAACACCATGCATTTGTTATGTAATTTTAATAGCAGTCATTTTTTTATTTTTTTTGCAGCTAAAATTTTAGACGGGGTGATTTTTTCCTTAAAAAGAATTTCAGAAACAGTTCTAATAGCAAGATTTTCATTTAAAAAACTACCGACTTTGTTCCACAACACCATTTATTTTTAACTTCACCGTTTCTATATTTTCCAACCCATCATTATCAACAACTTTCACAGCTATATTATGTGTTCCAGTTTTTAGAGAAACCGTTTGCTTTCCGTCTTTGTCAATAAATATTGAAGGCTTAAAAC
>JAITSO010000043.1 GCA_031287735.1 Elusimicrobiota bacterium
TAAGTATCTACTTATCTACTATTTTAGAAAGCGAAGAACCTTTGACTTTAAATGAAATTTTAAGGAGATTGTTTAATGCCACAAGAGAAAAAAGATAGAGTTAAGCTTTTGAGGAGGTCGCTTTGATGTAGATGGGAAGCTAGAAAAAATCAAAGACCTTGAAATTAAAATTTCAGACCCTCAATTTTGGAATGATCAAAATAATGCTAAAAAAGTAATGGCAGAACTTGACAGGATAAAAAACACTTGCTTTTTGTGGAATGAACTATATTCTAAAATAAATGAAATTATAGAACTAAGAGAACTTGCACAATCAGAAAATGATGAGCATGCTTTAAGAGACGTTGAAAGAGATTTGGTAAATTTTGAAAAAGTTTTGTCGGAATTTGAAGTTAAAACTAAACTTAGCGGAACAAGAGATAGAAATAACGCTATTGTTTCAATTCATGCAGGTGCTGGTGGCACGGAATCTTGCGATTGGGCACAAATGCTTGCAAGAATGTATTCAAGATGGTCTGAAAGTAAAGGATTTGAAATTGAAGTTATAGATATTTTGGATGGCGAAGAAGCGGGCATTAAAAGCATAACTTTCATAGTAAAGGGTGAATACGCTTATGGTCTTTTAAAATCTGAAGCAGGTGTTCACCGTCTTGTGCGAATCTCGCCTTTTGACGCAAACAAAAGAAGGCATACCTCATTTAGTTCTGTAGATGTTATTCCTGAAGTTGATGATAATATAAACATAATAATTGCAGACAAAGATATAAGAATAGACACTTATAGATCTTCAGGTGCAGGCGGTCAACACATAAACAAAACTGATTCTGCTGTGCGAATTACCCACATCCCAACAGGCATTATTGCCCAATCTCAAACAGACCGCTCGCAAATAAAAAACCGATCAACTGCAATGAAGCTTCTTAAAGCCAGACTTTACGAACTTGAGCAGGAAAAACAACGTGCTGATTATGAAAAACATTACAATGAAAAAGGAGCAATAGAGTGGGGTAGTCAAATACGTTCTTATATCTTTATGCCTTATCAACTTGTTAAAGATCACAGAACTTCTTACGAAACTTCTCAGGTAAGTGCTGTGATGGACGGAGAAATAGACGGATTCGTAAGCTCTTACCTCTCGTGGAAATTGACGAACACAAAATAAATTAGATGAAAAACAAAGCTTTTTTAAGTTTAGGGTCAAATTTAGGCAATAGGTTTGCAAATATAACTGATGCTTTGGGGTTTTTAAAAAGTTCAGAGCTTATTTTAATAAAAACCATCTCTTCAATATACGAAACATCTCCTGTAGGAAAAAGGCAAAGCAATTTTTACAACTGTGCAGTCAAAATAGAAACAGAATTAAACCCTCTAAATTTGCTAAGTCTTTTAAAACTGTGCGAACAAATTTTAGGCAGAAAAAAAACGTACCGCTGGGGTCCGCGCCTTATAGATATAGATATTTTGTTTTTCAACTGCGAAATCATAAATCTACCAAATCTTACAATTCCACATAAAGAAGTACTGAACAGACTTTTCGTTTTAGTTCCACTGTGCGAAATGTTCCCAAATTTAAAGCATCCTTTGTCAAAACTTTCTATGAAACAGATTTTAAAATCTAAAAAAAGTAAGTTTTTATATCAGAGTCAGAAATTGTCACCACTTTCCGTTTAGTTGAAAAACTACGAAAGCACAACAGTCGGTGAACTCGTTTTGCTTAAAGCACCACGCTTATTTGAGTGCTAATAGCAGTAAAGTTGCAATTTATTTTGCAAGTGCACGTTTTTGTAAGTTCTTATTGCTCTAATCGTTAATTAATGCACAAATAAACGTTCTATCCCTTGTTTGACATTCAATTTGCATTTTTAGTAGAGTAATCGCTGTTGGAACCGGAGCGTTACTTGTCTGTTTTTTGTATGATTTTTGATAACAACAAGTCGTAGATAGTAAGATGTCCTCATCCGAGTGGATATTAAAAGGAAAATTTTTTCCTTCTTACCGAGACAGAAGAAAATTTGGTTTGTAGTTTTTCAAACAAAGCTTCTCTCGCGGGAAGCTTTTTGTTTTTATGGCTTCAATAGACTTTGAAGTTTTTAGTAACTTAGCAACGGTGATATTAACTCAATGAGGAGTAAAAAATGCCAAATCTAAAAAATCAGCAAAAAGTAAAAAATTTAACAGAAAAAATTAAATCAGCTAATGGTATGATATTAACTCATTATCACGGTCTTACAGTGAGTGAAATATCGGAGCTTCGTGCTAAACTTCGTGCTGCAAAAAGTGAATATACCGTTGTAAAAAACACATTAGCAGAAATTGTATTTAAGGAATTGGGAATAGATACGAACTGCAGTTTTGTAGGTCCCGTAGCTATTGTTTTTGAAGGTGAAGATATCGTTCTACCAGCAAAAATTGTTGTTGAGTTTTCAAAAACTCATAGTAAATTGAAGATAACATCTGGCTTTTTCGATGGAAAATTTGTGGATGAATCGTTTGTAAAATTGTTGTCTGATTTGCCTTCAAAAGAAATTTTGATTGCAAAAATGCTTAGTAGCATGAATTCCCCGATTTCTGGATTTGTAAATGTGTTGGTTGCAAATATAAGAGGACTTATTACTGTTCTCAAAGCTATATCAGAAAAACAGGTAGCTTAAAATAACAGAGCGGTAGAGAATAAAGCCAAAAATTTACTTAAAAATCGCTTGCTAAATGGAGGTTTGAAATGTCTGACTTGACGAAAGAGCAGTTAATCGAAACAATTTCGCAATTGACAGTGCTTGAACTATCTGAACTTGTGAAAGCTTTGGAGGAAAAATTTGGAGTTTCAGCGGCAGCGTTTGCACCTGCAGCAATCGCGACTACTGCAGCTGCTGGTGCGGCTCCAGATGGTAACGCAGAAGAGAAAACGGAGTTTTCAGTTGTGCTTGCAAGTGCTGGAGCAAGCAAAATAAGCGTTATCAAAATTGTTAGGGAAATCACAGGGCTTGGATTAAAAGAAGCAAAAGACTTAGTGGATGGTGCACCTAAACCTTTAAAAGACAACATTCCCAAAGCTGAAGCAGAAGAGATAAAGAAAAAACTTACTGAAGCCGGAGCAACAGTTGAGGTTAAGTAGAAACTTCAAAATTCACTAATTTTGTATTTACTGCAAACAGTTCTGAAGCTCAAGGAACTTGCAACGGTGTGTAGTGCTACTGGAATAGCTGCAACAAAGCATATTACTGGGTGCATTGTTTTCAGTTTTTATTGGATTGTCGTTAGTTTGGTAGCAGAGTATATTTCAAAGCTGTATGGTGAAAATCTATCATTGCGGTCTTATTTGCTTAAAAAGTATTTTTTTGAAAAAATTACTGACTCATGATATTTTATGTGAAGGTAGTCAAAATTTGTGTTGACAGTCGTTAGTAAGTTTCTTTCTTGAATGCAAGAATTGCATCACAAAAAACAGACAACTTTTTGTTTGCAAAATCATTAGATATAGATGAGGTTTGCTATATTGATATTGTATGGAACAGCTTTTAGGTATTATAGATGAATTTAATCACGAAAAAACTATTAACAAAAAAATTTACGTTGATGATCATTCCGCACAGTGGGAAGCGGAAATCGTTAAGTATAAGTTTGTCAATAGTGTCGTTAGTCGTCCTTGCAGCTTTTTGGCTATGTGTCACTGTTTTGTCAATTTATATATTGGTTACTCATTTTGATTACGTGAAAGTTACAATTAACAACCATATTATGCAAATGCGGTTTTCTTATTTTTCAAAAAAACTGAAAGAAACTGAAGATATTGTTGCAAGATTTCAAGAAAATGATGGAAAAATAAGAGTTCTGCTGGATTTAGGTACTAATAAGTCCATCATAAAAGAAGGATTGGTTAAGTATTTTGGAGAAGGTGGTCCAAGTATTGCTGACAAAAATAATTTTGATAAAGTTATTCTATCCTACTCTAAAAGCAATGTCATGGATTACTCTGGGTCACTGTACCGTAAATTAAATATCATTTATGAAGAATGTAAGTTTATAAAGCAAAGTTATATAGAAGTTATGTCTTATGTTCGCGAGCAAAAATCACTTTTTATGGCTACCCCTAATGGCTGGCCCTGCGAGGGTAGCATTTCCTCGGTCTATGGATTTAGAATGCATCCTCTTATGAAATCTACAGATTTTCATAAGGGAATTGACATCGCAAACGTTAGCGGTACACCTATCAAAGCCACCGCTGATGGAGTTGTAATATTCTCAGGAGTTCAAAGTAGTTTTGGGAACGTTATTGCAGTTGACCATGGTTACGGCTACACTACTCTTTTTGCACACTTATCTAAGCGTATCGCAGAAACAGGAACATATGTCTCAAGAGGACAAACTATTGCAGAAATGGGAAGTAGTGGTATTTCAACTGGACCTCACTTACACTACGAAGTTCTTTTTCGTGGAAAATCTGTAAACCCAAAATTATATTTGACAGATTATTTCTTTTTGCAGTCAGAGGGGAGACGTTATGACAAAAAAAAGTACAAAAAATTTGCTTGAAACTGTAGAAACTATTATAGGACAAAATGCTGTTTTTGAGGGAAACATTAAAACTGATAAAGTTGTTCGAATCGATGGGAAGCTGATGGGAAATGTTGAAGCAGCTGGAATTTTGATAGGTGCAGATGCTCAAATAGTAGGTGATATAAGCACCGACGTTATCATGATAGGTGGAAAAGTAAAAGCAAACATAAGTGCCAAGGAGTATATAGAAATTTTGCCAACTGCAGTTGTGGTAGGCGACATAAAAACAAATATTTTAACAATTGCCGAAGGTGCACACTTTGACGGCAAATCTTCAATGACAGTTTCAGACGATAGGTCAGTCAATGAAGGTAAAAACAAATAATGGATTTTTTTAGAAAGCACAGTCGTATAATTTTTATAATTACCATAGTTATGTTTTTTGCAAGTACTTTTTTGGGGCTAGGGTCCGCTGTGTTTTATTCAACCAATGAAACTGCCGTTTCTGTAAACGGTAAAAAGATTTCTTCAAGACTTTTTGATTCAGTCTACTACAACTTTATTGACGCTTACGAGCAATCTTTGAGCAACCAACCTTTAACAGAAGAAATTACAAGAGAACTAAAAGCAAAAACTGTCCAATCGCTTGTCGAAAATGAGATTTTTTACCAACAAGCAATACGTTATGGGATAGAAGTTTCTGACGATGAACTTAAAGTAGATTTGCAAAATTCACCTATGTTTAAAAACGAAAGCAATATTTTTGATTTGCAAACCTACTATTCTTTTTTAAATAAAATTAAACTATCGCCAAAGGAATATGAAAAGTTGCGAAAAAAGCAAATTGCTGGGAATAAATTAAAAGCGCTTCTGGTTCCTGCCGTTAGATTATGGAATTATGAAACTACCGACATAATAAAGGAAGGGACAGATACTTCAGTTGCCTTAAATGCAGCGTTTCAATCTAAAGTAAATGCTATTTTAAACGAATGGTATTCAAATGTAGTACGCAACTCTGCAGTTATAGTAAACGAAAATATATTTGCAAATAAATCCTAGCGAAATTTACTTATAGTCCACATTCAGATAATTCTGCCACTTTTCAAAATGTGAAGATTGTTTTGTGAACTCTTTGCTCTTTGGTCTACCACCCAAATTTAGCTTACTTAATGCACTTGCAAGTCTGTACTTTAAAAACGGCACTGTGCAAAATAACCTGAATAATAGTTTTTGGTGATTAACAGTTTGTTCAAAAATCTGATATTGTCTGTTTTGTACCTTAAGGAGCAGCAAAAATGGCTATGTATGAGAAACCAAATGTCTATTTTTTCACTTCTGAATCTGTCACAGAGGGACACCCTGACAAGCTATGTGACATCATTTCAGACAGCATTTTAGATGAGATATTAACACGTGACGCAAAAGCAAGAGTGGCTTGTGAAACTTTTGCCTCTTCGGGTCTTTTGGTTATCGGTGGTGAAATTACAACTACAGCACAAATTGATACTAAAAAAATTGTTAGAAAAGCTATTCAAAATATCGGTTATGACAGGGCTGAGTTCGGTTTTGATTACAGAAAATGTGCTATTGCCGATGTAATAAATGTGCAAAGCTCTGATATTGCTCAAGGTGTAGACACAGGCGGAGCAGGCGATCAAGGTCTCATGATAGGGTTTGCATGTAAAGAAACACCTGAGCTTATGCCTTTACCGATAATGCTTGCACACAAACTTGCTTTAAGACTTACAGAAGTTCGTAAAAAAAATATTCTAAAATACTTAGGTCCTGATGGAAAAACTCAAATTACCGTTGAATACGTTGATTGGAAACCTAAAAGAGTAGATACCGTGGTATTATCAACTCAGCACACTGATCAAATTTTAGATAAAACTGGGAAGCAAATAACAGAAAAATCAAAAAAAGAGATTTTTGCTGAAATCATAAAACCTGTTCTTGACAAATATATAGATAAAAATACTAAAATTTTTATAAACCCTACTGGAAAATTTGTAATCGGTGGACCTGAGGGAGATACTGGTCTTACTGGAAGAAAAATTATTGTAGACACTTACGGTGGAATGGCTGCACACGGCGGCGGGGCTTTTTCTGGAAAAGATTCCACAAAAGTTGATAGAAGTGCTTGTTACATGGCAAGGCATATTGCAAAAAATATAGTTATGGCTGATATTGCACAAAAGTGTACTATCCAGTTGGCTTATGCTATAGGTGTTGCAGAGCCAGTTTCTGTAATGGTTGACACCCACCATTCCGGAGCTGTGCCAGGTTATGTTTTAGAACCTATTGTTAGAAAAATTTTTCCTCTTACGCCAAAAACTATAAGTGATTACTTACAACTTAGGAAACCAATTTTTTCCAAGACAGCAGCTTATGGACATTTTGGAAGAAACGAATTTATTTGGGAACAAACCAGCAAAGTTTCAGAATTAAAAAAAATACTTAAGATCTAAACTTTTGGGTAGCTTAACCATTAAAATTACTCAGCAGCAATCTTTAAAAGCCTTTTTGGTGCTATGTTTTTGTAAGTTTTTCAGGAAAAATGAAATCAAAAGACATATTGTTTGTTCTTGCCACTTTGATTGGTTTTATTTTACACAACTGTGTTCATAAGTTAAGTTTAAATAGGGCAAAAAAACTGTGAATTATAAAAACGGACTTAAGTCAATTTTAATAAAAAATCCTAATAGTTTATCAGCATCCGTCGTAGTTTTTGTACGAACAGGAGCGGTTAATGAAAAACCAGAACAAGCTGGGCTTTCTCATTTTTTAGAGCACCTGATATTTAAAGGCAGCAAAAATTACCCAGGTGATTTGATGAGCAGAAATGTTGAAAATTTGGGCGGATACATCAATGCTGCAACTTCAAAAGAATGGACAATGTATTACATAAATATCCAAAAAGATGGGGTAGAAGAAAGCGTTAAAATGCTTGCAGACGCTATAGAGAACCCAATTTTTCCACAAAACGAAATCGACAGAGAACGAAAAGTTGTCATTGAGGAAATTCAAAGGCATTCGGACAACCCAATTTCTGTTTTATATGAAAAGCATTACGAACTTCTCTATCCTCAAAGTACTTTAAAAAACAGTATTATTGGAACAGAAAATGTTATTTCAAACATTTCAGCCACTGAAATTTACAATTATCACAAAACCCATTACATCCCCGAGAATATGGTTGTAGCAGTTTCAGGAAATTTTGACGAAAACAAAATATCAAAAATCATAGACGATTCGTTTGGTAAAATTAAAAAAACATATACCGGATACGAACCAATTTTTTTGCGGCATTTCCAGGAAAAGCGAGATTGGACACACTATGGAAAAGTTGAAGTAGGGTACATGATATCTGGGTTTTTAGGTCCCGACATAGATGATGACAATATTTATACAGCTGACATTGCAGCTCACATTTTAGGCGGATCAAAAAGCTCAAGGCTTTATAGAAAATTGTACGAAGAAAAGCATATTGTCTACTCCATAAATTCAGGGTTTATGTCTGAAAAAGGTAACGGCAATATCTACATAATCTCTATTTTCAACACTGAAAACATAGAGTACATTAAAGAAGAAATAGCAACCCAACTTAATGACATAATTTCAAACGGAATTTCAAACGAAGAACTGGAGCGAGCAAAAATTTCAGCAAAAACTGACTGGAGTTTCTCAAAAGAAACGCCTTTTGATGTTGCTAATACCCTTGCTTTTTGGCAGCTTCTTGGAAACCCAGATTTTCCAAAAAAATATATTGAAAAAATAGAAAACTTAACTTCCCAAGATATTTCAAAATTCTTCGAAAAACATTATTCTCTCTCAAAACTTACAAACGCCGCCATCGTTCCTAAAGAAAAAGTGACTTTGAACCCATAAGGTGTGCAGATTTTAACCTTAGGTTTTTCTCAAAACGTAAATGCAAATAAGAAGGTCGTATTCTAAATTCCAAATATATCAAGACAAAAAACAGTGTCGCTAAGTCTAAAACCACTATACTGTTTTCAAATCTATGTCACTATGTGCTAAAGCAAAATGCAATAACGCATCTTTATTTTGGCAACACTAAAAACAACACCAACCACAAACTATAAGCCACGCTAAACTTAACGAACCACATTGTGCAGTACAATTTGCTTTAGAATAATAAATTTTTCTTACTTAAAAAGCATTTAAAAGTTTCTGGTAGCTAGATAAAGGCCAAAAGTCATCTGAAACTAAATCTTCAGCACTATCCACTTCAATTCTTAATTTATCAAAAATATCAGACCCTTCTATCGCAAATTTTTTTGCTGTTTCTAAAAGTTCTGTATGCGTTGCAGCAACAAATGTATCCAATTCATTGGAGCGTTTCTTTATGTTTTCATAAATTTTTAAAAGCTCATATAGCTCTTCCATGAACAGGTTAATTTTTAAATCTAGCTTTAGCTTTTCAAGGTTTTGGCTTGTTTTCGACAACAAATTTATTTGTTTTAAAATTGCTGGCAAAATCAACGTATTTACAACTTTTACGGCATACTTAAACTCTATTTCTTTTACTTTTATATAATTTTCAAGGCGAATTTCTATTTTGGATCTCAACTCCTTTTCAGTCAAAACGTTGAAGTTAGCAAACAACTCTATAACGTCTTTTTGTAGGTAAAGTGCTAATGCTTCTGGTGTATTTTTCGTGTTTGGAAGTCCTCTTTTTGCAGCTTCCTCATGCCATTCCTTAGAATACCCGTTTTTTTCAAAACGCACAAATTTTGTCTCTGAAATCACCTCTTTTACAACTTCCAAAGCTGCTTTTTTTACTTCGTCATGCTTTTTAGCTTTGATTCTTTCATAAAGTTGCTCAAACCCATAAGCAGCTAAAAGATTTAGTGTTATCCCTGCATCAGCAGGATTAGAAGAAGAACCTAAAGCTCTAAATTCAAATTTATTTCCTGTAAAAGCTACAGGCGAAGTCCTGTTTCTATCAGAATAATCTTTATTTACTCTAGGAAGATTTTGAACACCCAAAGTTATCTCTGTAATTTCTTTTTCGTTTATTGAACCTGTTTTTTCTATGGAATCTAAAATATCGCTAACAAACTCACCAAGATACACAGACATTATTGCAGGTGGAGCTTCGTTTGCACCAAGCCTATGATCGTTACCAGCATCTGCTACACTTCCCCTTAAAATACCCCCAAATTTTTGAACTCCCAAAAGGACTGCACAAATGGACAGAAGAAAAGAAATGTTTTTAAGAGGAGATTTAGAAGGTTCAAAATAATTAGCACCGGTATTGTCGCCAATAGACCAATTAAAATGCTTTCCGGAACCATTCACGCCAGCGAAAGGCTTTTCGTGCAAAAGTGCCGTCATACCGTGTTTGTCAGCAACTTTTTTTAAAATCTCCATTATTTGAAGATTGTTGTCAATTGCAAGATTTTCTTCTTGATGAAGAGGTGCAAGTTCAAATTGATTTGGGGCAACTTCATTATGCCGCGTTTTTATGGGAATTCCTCTGCGATAGAGTTCATGGTCAACTTCAGCCATAAATTTTAATATGTTTTCTTTGATGTTTCCAAAATAATGATCTTCCATCTGCTGACCTTTAGCCGGCTTATTTCCAAACAAAGTTCTGCCTGTTACAGCAATGTCAGGTCTTAAGTCAGCCAAATTTTTTGAAAGCAGAAAATATTCTTGCTCAATGCCTGCAAAAACTTTAATTTGTTTTGCATTTTTATTTCCCAAAAACTTTTGCAACTTTATGACTATTTCATTTAAAGAACTCATAGATCTTAAAAGTGGTGTTTTCAAATCGAGCACCTCGCCTGTCCACGAGAGAAAAACCGAAGGTATCACCAAAGTTTTATTGTCGCCAGCTTCAAGTAGAAATGCTGGTGAAGTAGGATCCCAAGCAGTATAACCTCTAGCTTCAAAAGTTGACCTTATCCCACCGGAAGGGAAAGACGATGCATCAGGTTCAGATTGAACTAGCTGCGAAGCTGAGAATCTCTCTACTATTTCGCCATTGTCACCGTAATCTATAAACGAATCGTGCTTTTGAGCGGTTCCAACTCGTTGCGGTTGAAACCAATGTGTAAAATGTGTAGCTCCATTTTCAATTGCCCATTCCTTCATAGCATGAGCCACTTCCCCGGCGATAGACTGATCTAATGGTTCCAAATTATCAATAGCGGCGGACAATTTTTTATACACATTTTTACTTAACTTCTGTTCCATTGCTTTTCTTGTAAAAACAAGTTCTCCATAATAATCGTTAACAGATTTCATACCCAAAACCTCCATTTAGTTGAAATAAATGTCTATCCCACTGGACAATGCTAATATTTTTACCATTAAAAGTCAATTCAGCTTTAAATTACAAATTTTAATATTGTTTAACTCCAAAATTTAAAGTTTTTAAAATTTTATACAGCACAAACTACTATTTTTGCAACTTTTTGTGAGATTCTGGGTTTAGAACAATCACAAAACGTAAAGCAGTTTTTTCTAAAATTTGAAATATTTTACATTAAACGCATATTTATTTTCACTTGCTACAACAAGTATAGCAGCTAAGAAATAAAATATAAGCTATCGCAAAACTAAAAACAAACCACTAACGCTTACGGTAACATAAATTTAAAATTAGCTCAGTGTAATTTAGCAAAACCAAATATAGTGAAATTTACAAAAATGAAGTTGCAATTAAAATATTACTTTCCATTTTAGATAAGTGCTAAAGAATAATTTAAAAAGCAGTTATTTGCTTTTTCAAAAGCTCGAAAGCTTTTTTTGCCGTGTTTTCTGCTGTCAGTCCGCAAATTTCTCTTAAAATATTCACATCACCATGCTCTATAAATTCATCTGCAATCCCTATGCACTCTACATTTACTCCGCTATTGCAAAGACAGCTTTTAACGCTTTCTCCAAGCCCGCCAATGATAACGTTTTCCTCAACAGTAATAAAATTTTTTATCTTCAAAGCAAGTTCTTTTAAAAGGTTTTCGTCAAGAGGCTTCAAAAACCGCATATTTACTACTCCTGCTTTTATTGTCTGTTTTTCTAAAATTTCAGCGGCTTTCAAACAAGTTGCAACTTGATTTCCAATAGCCAAAAAGCATATATCCAAAGCTTCTTTTAAAACTTGTGCTTTGCCGGTTTCTAATATATTGTAATCTCTGCTTAAATCAACTCCAGTTACAGCACCTCGCGGATAACGTATAGCACAAGGTTTCTTTACTGAAAATGCAGTCTTCAGCATATCTTGCAATTCGTTTTCGTCGCAAGGTGACATAATTATGAGATTTGGAATATATTTTAAGTAAGATAAATCGAACACGCCATGGTGTGTGCCGCCGTCTTCGCCAACAAGACCGGCTCTGTCCAAAATAAAAATTACCGGCAAATTTTGCAAGCAAACATCGTGTATCACATTATCAATCGCTCTTTGCATAAAAGTTGAATATATTGCACATACCGGCAACATTCCGCTTGCCGCAAGACCGGCGCAAAAAGTTACAGCATGCGATTCGGCAATTCCAGTATCAAAGTACCTATCGGGAAATGTTTTTGCAAAACTTGAAAGCCCCGTTCCTTCAGACATCGCGGCAGTTACAGCCACAATTTTTTCATTTTTTTGAGCAAGTTTAATAAGAACTTCTGAAAAAATTTGCGTATATGAAGTATTTTTGACAGAAAAGCTTTTACCAGTTTCAATATCAAATTTTCCTATTCCATGATATTTAACTGGATCTTTTTCGGCAGGTTCATAGCCTTTTCCTTTTTTTGTAATAATATGCAAAAGGACAGGTCCCTTCATATTTTTTACTTTATCTAAAATCAAAATTAAATTGTTGATATTGTGTCCTTGAATAGGACCAATATAAGCAAAACCCATCTCCTCAAAAAGCATCCCAGGCGAAAACATCGTTTTTGCCCGTCTTATAAATTTTTCAAAAGGTGCACTTAACGAATGAAATTTATTTATTACTTCCATTATTTTATTTTCAGTTTTTTGAACTTTTTCTGCGGTTACTATTTTTGCAAAATAATCAGACACAGCACCGACTTTTTGAGATATAAACATTTCATTGTCGTTTAAAATCACAAGCATTTTCTTTTTTAAATACCCGGCATTTTGCAAACCCTCAAAAGCAAGACCACCAGTCATAGAGCCATCACCGATAATCGCAACTACATTATAATTTTCATTTTTCAAATCCCTTGCACATGAAAACCCTAAAGCCGCAGAGATAGAAGTAGACGCATGTCCACTACCAAATGAGTCATAAGCAGATTCAGATATTTTAGGAAAACCGCTAATACCATTGAATGTTCTTATAGAGCAAAAAGTTTCTTTTCTTTCTGTAAGAATTTTATGTGCGTAGGCTTGGTGCCCGACGTCCCAGAGCAACTTATCTGAAGGAGAGTTAAACACATAATGTACAGCAATAGCCAAGTCTACAGCACCAAGACTTGACGCCAAATGCCCACCGTTTTGCGAAATTGTTTGTATGATTTTATCTCTAATTTCTTGCGAAAGTAGCGGCAACTCTTGACGATTCAATTTTTTTAAATCGTTGGGATTATTTATTGTAGCCAGCAGGTTGTCTTTGTTTTCCGTATTTTCCATAAAGTATTCTCTAAACTTTATTAAATCATGTTCCTAAAATACATAAAAATGTCTTGTGTATATACAATATGTAATAAAAAAATTGCAAATAGAGCAGTTTGTCTAGTATATCAAATGTCTATTGCATAAAACAATCTTGCTTCTTGCTGAACACGTCACTGCAAAGTGCTAAAATCGCATTATTCTAATGACTCATACCAACAACTAAAATACTTTAATTAGTTAGAATAGCGAGTGAAAAACTGATTGAATACTTTCAAAATTTATAATAAAATGTCACTATCGGTGCCGATACTATTTGGCAGTTTTCTAATTTATATAAAGGTAAGGTTAGGTAATTATTAAATATGTCTGAACTTGATGTTGCTGTAATTGTTGGTTCCGCTTCTGATTTGCCTGTTATAAATGAAACTCTTAAAGTTTTAAAAAACTTTGGATTATCCTATAGTTTAAACATTGCTTCGGCACATAGAACGCCAAATCATTTAAAAAATTGTATCGAAATTTCTCAAAAAAATGGCGTGAAAGTTTTTATCGCCGCAGCAGGAATGTCGGCCGCTCTTGCCGGCATTATTGCTTCAGAAACACTTTTGCCAGTTATTGGAGTTCCTATTGAGGGAAAAAATCTTGCAAGTTTAGATTCCTTGCTTTCTATTGTTCAAATGCCAAGAGGAGTTCCTGTCGCTGCAGTTGCTTTAGGCAAATCTGGTGCTGTTAATGCTGCCATTTTGGCAGTTCAAATTATAAGCATTTCAGATGAACATTTAAGAAAAAGTTTGAAAAATTATAGAAAAAAGGCATCCCAAGCAGTTGAACATGATGACTTAATGCTTCAAAAAGATGGAATAGAAAAATTTTTAAGTCCTCAAACAAAATAAGAGAGTTGTACGTTTATGAAAGAAATTATTTTAGATTCAAAACAATTTGACAATACTGTTAATAAGCTGATTGAAAATATCTTTTCTTACCATAAAGATTTTGACAAAACTGCCATTATCGGAATTCATACTAACGGCGTTTATCTTGCAAAAAAAATAGCGACTGCAATTGGAAAAAAAATAAAAAAAGAAATTCCCGTAGGAACAATAGACATAACGCTTTATAGAGATGATATTGACGATTTAGGAACTGATTTTCCAGAAATCAAAGACAGTATTATTCCTTTTGATATAAGTAAAAAAAACATAATTCTTGTAGATGATGTTTTGTATACCGGACGAACAATACGTGCGGCACTTGATGTTATTATGGACTTTGGAAGACCTAATAAAATAGAGCTCGCCGTCTTAATTGACAGAGGAAACAGAGAATTGCCGATTGAAGCAAATTTTGTAGGTTTTAAAAAAGAAATTAACAGCAAAGTCAAAGTGGAATGCGAGGACAGTTGCGGGCAAAATAGAGTTTTTACGTTTAATCCTTCTACAGAATGATAAACCGCAGTGTATAAATTTTACACCATCTCTTTAATTTATCAAAAATCTAATCAATCATTAAAAATATGAACAGAAAAGACGAAAAATACAAAATAATTTCAAACAAAGAACTTGGGAACGGTTATTTTGAACTTAAATTAAATGCCGGTAAAATCGCCAAGTTTTGCCAACCCGGTCAATTTTTTATGATTGATGTTGAAAAAAATTTCTTACGCCGTCCTTTAGGAATATGCGATGTTCAAGTCGACGTGATTTCTTTTTTTTATAAAGTTGTAGGCAGCGGCACTAAAAATTTATCAAATATCAAAAGCGGTCAAATACAAGCTCTTGGTCCTTTAGGCAAAGGTTATCCGGTAGAATACCCCAAAAATTTACAACCATTGTTAATTGCCGGCGGAACTGGAATTGCTTCCATTCACTTTCTTGCGAAAACATTAAAAGCAAAAGGCAACATTTATTATGGAGTGCGTTCAAAGAAAGATTTGTTTTATTTGCAAAGTTTGAAAAAATTTGGATGGAACATCGTTGTTTCTACAGAAGACGGCTCGCAAGGACATAAAGGTTTTATAACGGAAGTTTTAGAAAAAAAAATCAAAAACACTGATGTTTTATATGTTTGTGGACCAACTATGATGTTAAAATCCATATTAGATATAACTGCAAATAAGCAAACAAAAGTTTATGCTTCGTTAGAACAGAAAATGTCTTGCGGCTTTGGAAATTGCCAAGGGTGCGTTGTTAAAATAAACAATGAAATAAAAAGCGTATGCAAAGATGGTCCGGTTTTTGAAATTAGAAACTTCAGCAATTACTTTTGATTGATAAAGACGCTTCAGATTTTAGTTCTTCTTTTGAATAGGTTAAGCCGAATTTTTTATATTTTAGATATGCCGCATAGGCTATCATTGCGGCATTATCGGAACAGTAAACAGTCGAGGGAATAAAAACTTTTATGTTTTCTTCTTTTCCTTGCCGCAAAAACATTTTCCTCACCAAAGAATTGCAACTAACTCCGCCACCAAGAACTATTTTTTTTAAATTAAAAGTTTTTGCAGCCAGAAAAGTTTTAAAAATTAAAGTATCTGCAATAGCTTGGCTAAAACCTGCACAAATATCACGCAAATGCTTCTCATTTTTTACTGGGTTATTTTTAAGATAATTTAATAGTGCTGTTTTTATTCCAGAAAAAGAAAAATCCCAAGTGTTTTTTAAATAAGGTCGCGTGAATTTAACATTGTCCGCACTACCATTTTCAGACATTTTATCTATAACAGGACCTCCAGGATAAGGAAACCCAAGCATTTTTGCAGCCTTGTCAAAAGCTTCACCAACAGCATCGTCCCTTGTTGCACCTAACGCACGGTAATCACCAAAATCATTGACGATAATAAGTTCAGTGTGCCCGCCTGATATTATTAAGCTTAAAAATGGAAAACTTACATTTTTGTTTTCAATACCTGCAGAAAACATGTGACCTTCTAAGTGGTTTATTGGAATTAGATGCGTTTGATATATAGCTGATAAAGATTTCGCAAACATATTTCCAACGAGTAAAGCTCCAGCAAGACCCGGTCCATTAGTAAAAGCTATCGCGTCTATTTTTTTTTTAAAACTTAAGAAATCTATTTTTGCTGAATTCAAAGTTTTTTGTGCAACCGAGTTAATGTTTTGAATATGTGCCCTGCTTGCAAGTTCCGGAACAACACCATTAAAATTAGAATGAATTTTAATTTGAGATGAGGTTACAAGCGATAATATTTTATTTCCATTTTCTGCCACGCAAGTTGAAGTTTCATCACAGGAAGTTTCTATTGCAAAAACCGTAAACTTTTTCATTTTTTTGTCTTTATTTTGTACCTAGAGGAGTCTACAATAGTTATATCCGATAAAGTTTTATTAGGCAAATAAAACTTATAGGTAACTGACCCATCATCGTTTTCCGTTGAACTTAAACCTATTTTCATTGAGCGGGCAAGCGTTCTAAAGCTTGATTCAAAAATATTTAAGCTCTCCTTTCTGTCTACTTTCACCGTTTTAAAAAATTCGTTCCAAGAGGCGTTTTTAGATGTTTTTTCTATAATATACTGTTTGATAATGTCGGCTTGCTCAATTCCATTCGAAAACAAAACGTCAACCACTTTTTTATCCAACTCAATATCCATGTTATTTGCAATTTTCTTAGAAGGATGCAGAGAATACCATAAAGCAATACCACAAATAAAGAAACTCACGATGTAAACCTTAACCCATACACTTTCTGTTCTTTCTTTTGTAGACACTTTTCCTCCACGCAAAAAGAGTTTTACTTTTCAAAAGTGAACTCAAAATTACATATCCTCACAGTGTCTCCTTTTTTGGCTCCTATTTTTTCGAGCTCAAATTCCAAACCCATTTTTTTTAGAATATTTTGATAACGTCTCAAAGAATCGTCTTCAGAAAAATCTGTCATTTGTGTAAGGTTTTCTATTTTTTTCCCACTAACAACATAAGTATGACTTTCTTTTTTTATTTCAAATTCAGGTTCGTAAATATATTTTTTTACAGGAATTACTTCTATGTATTCATCAGGGTCTACGACCAGTGGCTTTTCTAACATTTTGACAATTTCTTTTAGCAAAATATTAATTCCTTTTTTTGTGACAGCCGATATTTCGAAAAATTTTTCACTTTTTAGATGCTTTTTTATTTTGTTTATATTCTTTTGAGTATCAGATAAATCTGTTTTATTTAGAACTATTATCGTATGTTTTTTAGTTAGAAACTTGGAGTGTTTTTTTAATTCGTTATTTATAATCTTATAATTTTCGTAAGGATATTTTCCGTCAAAGCCGCTTACATCTACAATATGCAGTAAAATTTTTGTGCGTTGTACATGTCTTAAAAACTCAAACCCAAGACCTTTTCCCTTATGGGCACCTTCAATAATTCCGGGAATATCGGCAACCGTAAAATGTTTTCCGTTATAATTGACAACTCCCAAATTTGGAACAAGCGTTGTAAAAGGATAATCGGCTATTTTTGGTTTTGCTGAACTGATTTGAGATAAAAGTGTGGATTTTCCGGCATTTGGAACACCTACAAGACCCACATCGGCAATTAAACGCAACTCTAAACATACCTGAGCACTTTCGCCCGGCATACCTTTTTCAGAAATTCTAGGAGCTGTATGTCTTGCAGTTTTAAAAGAAGCATTTCCTCTACCGCCCCGACCACCTTTAACTATCAACACCTTTTCTCCAGCAATTCTAATGTCTGCAAAAAGGTGTCCATTTTTAAAGACGACAGTCCCTAAAGGAACTTGGATAGTTAAATCTTCCCCATATCTACCAAATTTATCGTTTGCAGAACCCTTGAAGCCATTTCCAGCATCAAATTTAGATCTATAAGAAAGATCTAAAAGCGTTGTTTTATGGGTATCACCTTCAAAGTAGATGTCACCGCCTTTACCACCATTCCCACCATTAGGACCGCCGTAAGGAACGTATTTTTCTCTCCTAAAAGAAACACAGCCATCGCCACCGCGACCAGCTGTGAGCAAAACACTGACTTTATCTATAAACATCTGTTTTTATCCGAAAAATTACACAATTACATTTACATAACATCTATTACCAGCTTTTCTTACGAAGCTAACTGTTCCCGTTGTCTTGGCAAAAATGGTATTATCTTTTCCCATCCCCACATTCATACCAGGATGGTACTTTGTTCCTCTTTGCCGAACAATAATTGCACCTGCTATAGCCTTCTGATCACCATAAATTTTAACACCTAATCGCTGTCCATTAGAATCGCGACCATTCGTAGATGATCCTTGTGCTTTTACATGAGCCATTCTGTTTTCCCCCAACCATAAATTGCTTTATTTTTCATTGATCTTTGTGATTTGTATTTCAGTAACATATTGCCTGTGCCCTATCATTTTTTTGTAACCTTTCTTAGGCTTTCTTTTAAACACCAAAACCTTCGGTGCTCTTTTCTGACGAACAACTTTTGCACTAACACTTGCTCCGTTTATTAAAGGCTTTCCAACAGTAACGGTTGTATCGTTAGACAACAATAAAACCTCATCTAGAACAACCTCGTCTCCAACGCCTACTTCACCCAGCTTTTCAACTGTCAAATTACTTCCCTCTTCAACTCTATACTGTTTCCCACCAGTTTTAATTATTGCATACATTTCCGCACTCCCAATTGCCATCTATAGACATAGCGACCTCCGCTCACTCTATAACAATTTCCTACTAAAAGTCAAATACAGGTGCTATTTTGTGGTATGTCTACTATAGCTATACGTTACAACCATTTTGGTTGGAAAAATCCCATGATTTTAAAAACAGCTTTATATGATTTTCGTTCAACTGACAAATATTGTATAATGCCCGAACGACCAGGTGTTACTTTAGAATAGAAGTGAAAAAATGAAATTTTTTAAAAGAGAACAAACTAAAAAAATTAGGGTTGGCAATATTTTTATCGGTGGTGGTGCTCCTATTTCTATTCAATCTATGACAAACACCGACACAAAAAATTGGAAAAACACCGTAAACCAAATAAAACAACTTGAGGAGGCTGGTTGCGAAATTGTTAGAGTTTCTTTGCCAACAATTGAAGCAGCTCAAAATATTTCTAAAATTAAAAAAAATATACGAATCCCTCTTGTTGCAGACGTTCATTTTGATCACCTGATTGCACTTTGTGCAATAGAGCAAGGAGTAGATAAACTGAGAATAAATCCGGGAAACATCGGCAGCAAAAGCAAAATTTATACTGTGGCAAAAGCCGCCAAAAAAGCTCATATTCCCATAAGAATAGGAGTTAATTTAGGTTCACTAAAATCGGCACATAATTTTTCTGACAGCACTTCAAGAGCAAGGTCGCTTGTAAATTCAGCAACGGAACATATAGAAATTTTAGAAAAACTTGATTTCTATGACATTGTGGTTTCGCTCAAAGCGTCAAACATTGAAACAACAGTGGAAGCATATAAACTCTTTGCAAAAAAAAGAAGCTATCCTCTGCATTTAGGTATTACAGAAGCTGGATCAGTTTTTAACGGGAATATAAAATCTGCAGTAGGTCTTGGGATAATGCTTTACAACGGAATAGGCGATACGATAAGAGTTTCTCTTACTGCCGATCCAGTCGAGGAAGTACGCGCCGCATATTCAATTTTACAATCACTAAATTTAAAAAGTTCCGGATTAGAAATTATTTCTTGTCCTACCTGTTCTAGAACGGAAGTAGACTTGATAAAAATTGTTTCAGAATTTGAGAAAAAAGTTTATTCAATCAAAGATTTAAAAAAAATATCACCACCTATAAAAGTTGCTTTAATGGGTTGCGTAGTAAATGGACCAGGCGAAGCCAAAGATGCTGACTTTGGAATAGCGGGTGGCAAAAATTGCGGACTATTGTTTGAAAATGGAAAAATTGTGGCAAAAATTCATCCAGACAAATGGGTTTCGGTACTTATCGACACAGTAAAAAAATTTATTAAATTAAGAAATTCAGCAAAAAATTCTGCATAAAAAGCAAATGTATTGCTAAA
>JAITSO010000024.1 GCA_031287735.1 Elusimicrobiota bacterium
TAACACAAATATTGAATTTTTCAAAAACCATTTACAAAAGTTACCATTTTGACTGAATTTTGTTGTTTCCAACCATACAACATATAAACGCCTTATTTTATAGATTCAAACAAATTAAGTCACAAAAACTTAACTTTTTCTATTATTATTTCAACTATTAACTATCAAATTATAAAGCACGTATAAGCTTTACCTCTGTTTCAAGCTCTATAGAAAAATTTTCTTTAACTGCAAATTTTACCAAACCAATTAAATTAAATACATCTTCGCTTTTAGCGTTGCCGGTATTTATTATGAAATTTGCATGAACTTCAGAAATTTTAGCTCCTCCTATGCTTTTACCTTTTAAACCACAAAGTTCTATTAATTTTCCAGCACTTTCGTTTTTGGGATTTTTAAAAATACAGCCGGCATTTGGAAAGTTTACAGGTTGATCACTAATCCGTTTTTTTAAGTTTTCAGATAAAATTTGAGTGTTTTTACTATGCAAATCTGGTTTTAACGAAAAATAAACCTTAGATATCACACATCTTTGCAAATTGCTTTTCCTGTATTCGAATTTTATTTTATCTCTTGAAATAAGTTCTTGCAGTCCGCTATAGTTAAATATCTCTATTTTTTCAACAGCATTTCCTACCCAACTTCCTTTTGTTCCGGCATTTCCAAAAACCGCTCCTCCGACAGTTCCAGGAATTCCCACAGCACATTCAAGACCAGATAAATTGTTTTTTAAAGCACTGTTAAGTACGCTTGGCAAACTAGCCGCTGCACCAGCTATGATTTGGTTTTTATGCACTAAAATATCTTTAAACTCTCCGTCAAGAACAATAATTATTCCTCTATATCCTTCATCTGCAAAAAGCACATTTGTTCCACCACCTAAAATAAAAAAAATTTCATCTGTTATATTTTGCAAAAAAAACTGCAAAGTATTTTCATCTGAAATTTTAATTAAAAAATCTGCATTACCGCCTATTTTGAAAGAACAGTGCTTGGAAAGTGGCTCGTTCGCTAAAATTTTGCAATTTAAAGCCGCTAATTTTTTTATCAAAGAATAGTTAATAATTCTGCTCCTTTCTTCCAAACATCGCCAGCACCTAAAGTTAAAACTATATCATTTGCACCCAAAGATTTTTTTATAGATTTTAAGCTGTCAAACTTAAAAGCATTACAATTGTTTTTTTTTAGAGCTTTTATTATCAATTCAGCATTTATGCCTTTTATAGCTTTTTCACCAGCTCCGTAAATATCTAAAACATAAACGCTATTGGCTTCTTTGAAACATTTTCCAAAGCTTTCGCAAAGCTGTTGCGTTCTTGAAAATCTATGAGGTTGAAACAAAACTGTTATATTTTTTGATTTCCAAAAATTTTTTATGGCTTTTAAAACTGCAGCAATTTCAGTTGGGTGATGTCCATAATCATCTATAACTATCACTCCATTTTTTGAACCCTTTACTTCAAGTCTTCGTCCAACTCCATCAAACTTTTCTATAGCTTTAGAAATCAATTCAAATGGAATTTTAAGAACCAATCCCACGGCAATAGCCGCTAGAGCATTTAAAATATTGTGTTTTCCGGGTACTTTTATAAACACTTTTCCAAGTTTTTTGTTGAGGTAGGTAACGTCAAAAGAGATGTCTGGTTGTTTGGTTTTTATGTTAATCGCTTTAATATCAGGATTCCCACAAAGACCGTAAGATATGAGTTTTCTATTGATTTTGGCAAATATGCTTTTAATACCCACATCGTCAGAACAAACAACAGCTGCTCCGTAAAAAGGAATGGAATTTATGTGTTTAATAAAAGCATTTTTTAGATTTTCTGTGTTACCATAATAGTCTAAATGGTCATCATCTATATTTGTAACAACAGCAATCACAGGAGAGAGTTTTAAAAAAGAACCATCAGACTCGTCAGCTTCAGCCACTATAAAATCACCCTTGCCAAGCCTTGCACTGGTTTTTAAGTTTTTTAACTTACCACCTATCACTATGGTTGGGTCAAAACCACCGTCGTCAAGAACAAGTGAAACAAGAGAAGTTGTAGTAGTTTTTCCATGTGTACCTGCAACAGTAACGGCATACTTCAATCTAGCAAGCTCAGCAAGCATTTCTACACGCTCAATAACAGGAATTTTTTTACTCAAAGCCGCTACAACTTCTGGATTATCTTTTTTTATAGCACTAGAAGTTACAACAACGTCAGCAAATTTCACATTTGCACTATTGTGACCTATATGTATTTTTGCTCCAATATTTTTTAAATGATTTGTAATTTCTGACCTTTTTATATCTGAACCTGAAACACAGTGGTCTAAATTTATCAAAACTTCAGCAATACCAGACATTCCAGAACCGCCGATTCCAACAAAATGAATTCTTTGGTTTTTGTTAAACATTATTTTTCCTTCTACCCACAATAGCGAAAATTTATGCAATTTTTGTAACCAATAATTTTTTCAACTCCTGCTACAAAATCATCGCAACAGTTGATAAGGTAAGGCGTTTCAACTGCAAAATTTCCATGTGAAGAATCTTCTAAATGAAATGAAAGTTTTGATTTTCCTTTATAAGAACTAAAAAAAGTCACAAGTTTTTTGTTTAAATCATCATCGTATCTTGCTGTAGAAAGCTTGATGCAAACTTCAAGGTCTTTGGGTTCAAATGTTTTTTTTGCTTCGTCTACAGTCCATATTTGATCTACCACAATTTCAAGTGCTTCAGACGTTCCCATCAAAAGACCTTTTACAACAATAATGTTATTTGGCGCAAGGTACCTCTCAAACTCTTCAAACTTTTTATTAAACATTACCACGTCTACACTCCCGCTTAAATCTTCAAGTTTAAATTTAGCGTAAGGTTTCTTATCTTTTTTTGACGTAAGTTTTTTTACAAAAACAATCATTCCGGCAATGCGCACACTTTTAGCACTTTTATAATCTACCCCTGGTTTAGGAGCAGGAAGCTTATCAAGCGAATAATTGGAATATGCCATAATTTCTTTTTCTCTGGCAGATAATGGGTGACCTGACAGATAAAACCCAAGAACCTCTTTTTCATAATTTAGAGCCTCAAACAATTCTAGAGGTTTTGCATTTTTTGATAAGATAGTAGCGGTAAAAGTTGCTTTTGTATCAAATAGAAAGCCTTGTGAAGTTTCTTTGTCTTTTTTTATTTTGGAAGCCTTGTCAATGTAAGACTCTATATTTCTGACAATATTTGCCCTAATGCTAAACTTATCGCTGTCAAAACAATCAAATGCACCGGCTTTTGCAAGGTTTTCAAAACCAGTCTTATTGGTAGATTTTAAATCTATCCTCTCTAAAAAATTATCCCAATTTTTAAAAATTTCATCTTTTCGGGAATCTTCTATAGATTCAGCAAATGTTTGACCAACTCCTTTAACAGCAAGTAAACCAAAACGTATATTTTCACCTTCTATCTTAAACTTCCCGTCTGAACTTTGGATATCTGGCGGTAAAATTTTAATTCCAAAGCTTTCTAAATCATCCAAATATGTTTTAATTCTGCTCTCCTCACCATCTTTTGTGTTTGAACGTCCTACTTCACTGTTCAATAGAGCAGTCATGTATTCAAGAGGAAAATTAGCTTTCAAATAAGCTGTTCTATAAGATAAAACACCATAAGCTGCTGAGTGTGATTTATTAAATCCATAACCTGCAAACCTTTCTATATTATCAAAAATTCTGTTTGCAACTCTCAAAGTTATGCCTTTTTCTTCTGCACCTTTTGTAAATTTTTCTCTTTGTTCTTTAAAAACTTCAGTGTTTTTTTTGCTCATGGCTTTGCGCAACTTATCAGATTGTCCGGGAGTAAAACCCGCAAGTGAAACAGCCATTTTCATAGCTTGTTCTTGATATAAAATAACGCCATAAGAATCTTTCAAAATAGTCTCTTGCAAAGGATGATCATATACAATAGGAGTGCGTCCATGTTTGCGGTTAACAAAATCATCAAGCATTCCAGAACCCATAGGACCTGGTCTATACAAAGCAACCAATGCTATCACATCGTCAATAACACTCGGTTTTAACCTACTTATTAAATCACGAATTCCTTTGCTTTCAAGCTGAAATACTCCAAACGTTTTAGCACTTTCGAGTAACTCATATGTTTTTTTATCGTCTAAAGGAATGTCGTCCATATTAAAATCTGGATTTTTTATTTTTATATCGGCAACGCATTCATCAATAATTGTAAGCGTTCGCAATCCTAAAAAATCAACTTTTAAAAGACCTAACTCTGGCAAAACCACACCATCATATTGGGTAGTAATTATATCATCTCTACCTTTGGCAAGAGGCGAATATTTTATAATTTCTTCGTCGGCAATAATCATTCCGGCCGCATGAACGCCTGTATGTCGTTTTAACCCTTCAAGTTTTTTTGCAGCTTTGATAAGTTCAGCAATTCTTTCGCTCTTTTCAACTAGCGTTTTCAATTCTTTTGACTGGATCAAAGCTTCACTGATAGTTAAATTTTGATCTATAAGTTTTGCGATATTATTGGATTCTACTACAGCAAAATCCATAGTTCTTGCAACGTCTTTTATGGCGTTTCTAGCTTTCATTGACCCAAAAGTTATAATTTGCGCACATTTTTCCTCGCCATATTTTTCACGAACATATTGTATAACCTCATCTCGTCCAGAATCTGCAAAATCGATATCCAAATCTGGCATAGAAATTCTGTCCGGATTTAAAAATCTTTCAAAAAGAAGTCCATATTTTAAAGGACAAATGTCTGTAATTCCTAAAGCGTAAGTGACTATTGAACCAGCACCAGACCCTCTACCAGGTCCTACAGGAATTTTTTTGCTTTTAGCATATTGGATAAAATCTGAAACGATTAAAAAAT
>JAITSO010000027.1 GCA_031287735.1 Elusimicrobiota bacterium
CACTACACAATAACAGAATCCCCACTAAAGACGACAATAACAGCCAGACACCATGACAAATTTAAACAAACTTGTCAACCCACACCTAATACACCACTCATACCACCCACTAGCTGATACCCAACGCACACCCAACACACCACTACCATATCCAAAAACGTATAAAATTTATTTGAACGATTGGTTTCCTATATTCAAGTTGTGTCAGCAATTCTGCTTAATGTGCCAAAGCCGGTAACGCTATGCATGCATAGTTTTATTTTGTTTAGTTTTTTTTGTACAATAACTGGATATGAGAATTAATATCATGCTTTTGATTATGCTGTTTGTTTTAGCAATGTGCGGTGTTTTCTACCCAGTAGTAGAATTTTTGAGTGAACAAAAACTTGGGGATTTAGAAAAAGCTGATATTTTAAATGCAAAGACTGCCGTGCGAGTGTGCATTCCTTCCATAAATAAATCTCTTGAACAGTTTGACGATATAGATTTGCTATCTTACATTAGCTCTATAGCACGTGTTGACAATATAAGTTCTTGCACAATTTTAGATAGAAGCGGGAATATAGAGCTTAATAGCAAAGGTGCTGTAGCTGCAAATGGTGCGGATCTAAAATCTAAAATTTACGTTAATGCTTTAAACAGCAACGAGGAAATTTTACAAAAGATACCAAGCAATTCCAACCACTTGTTGTTTTCTGTACCTCTTACAAATAATAACTTTATGTTTTGCATTTTATCTGTAGAAAGAGCTAAAGAAATGGCTAAATATTGGAAAATTAAATATTATGTTATCGCTATCTTTACCACAATGATTTTAGCTTTTGCTTTATATTTTATAGCAAAATTTACAATCCTCATCCCATTTGATAAAACTAAAAAGGATTTGGAAAGATTGCCTTTAAATGAAATAAAAAGCGGAAAATACAATTCACTGGTAGATGTTTTTGTATACAAGAGTGCCAAGGAACGTGAGCATCTTATTTTGACACAGGAAAACAATGAGAGCTTAAAGAAAATAGTCTTAAAATTGCAGGTAGATTTATCTAAAGAATACGATATTTTTGTAATACTTGACTTTCTCAACAATGTAGTTTTTGCAAAAGACTTTAAAAGCATGTTTTTAAAAGAAAGTTACTATGCAGGAAGTGATCATATTTTTGAAATTGCAAAAAGCTGTGACTTTGTAAAACTAATTGCTAAGGCAAACGAGCAGAAATTGGAACTTATTCAAGAAAGCATAAATAATTATTTTTTTGCCGTTACTTCAATAGTAGAAAACAATAAACTTTACGGCACTTTAATTAAAGGAAAAATCATTTCTAATTTACCTGAAATAAATTAATCAATAACCACAATTTTTTACCATAAACATAAAATGAAACTAAAACTAAAACTGGTGCTATTTTTTTTCTCTTTTTGCTTTTTATTAAACAATAAGTGTTTTGCGGGTTTGAAGCTTACTGACATCTCGTCCGATAAAGAAAAATACGATATTGTTTTAAACGGAGAGATAAAAATTTCAAAAATATATTTTAAAGGTGGCCAGCTAGTTCTTCCACACTATCAAAATGGAAATAAAATCTATAAACATTTTAGTGTTTTAAAGAGAGATTTCAAAAATTATTTAGCAAAATCTATTTTTCAAAAACAGGTTGTTCAGCAAAGCGGTAAAACGCCTTTCAAAATAAACAAAATGTTGCTTTCACGTAAGTCGGGTAACATAAAAGCTTTTGCTTCTGTAATTTTTGCCGACGAATTGGAAGTTAATGTACGTGTTATGGAAAGCAAGAGTTCCATTTGGATTGCGTATCCTTCAAACAAAAGCAATGGGGTTTGGCAAGATACGTTTAGTATTTTAAATCCGAGCTTAAAGGAGGCCATAGAGGAACATTTAATGAAACTTTACCGTTATGAAAAATCTAAAAAAAGCAATAATTAAAACTTTAAAAAATAAGCAGTTTATAGATATAATTTCAACGCTAATTTTACCTCTGCTATGCGGATTTTTTTTTATAGTTTGGTTTTTTTGTTTGATAAAATATCCTGTTTTAGTTTTTCCGTCAATTTCTATTCCAATAATAGTGCTGTATTATTTTTCAGGAAACGTATACGGAGGAATTTTTGCGGCTTTTGCAGTAGCAGCTGGATTTTTGAATATTCTTTTTGTTACTAAAAAAAATGATTCTATTGCACTCGCTTGCGAATGCATTGCGACAGTGTGGTTGTTTATAATTTTGGAAGCATATCGCAGTAAATATGTCGGTCTTAAAAATGCTTTTTTAGGCGAACATGATAGACTTATCAGAGAGATTTCGCTCAAAGAATCAGAAATAGCGGGCAACAATAAAATTGCTGAGGTTTTAAGTTATCAGATAAAGACTTTTAGACAAATCGGAAAAATTATTCAGTCATTTCAAGTTTTTGTCAATGACGAGGTGATACATGAGAAGTCAGAATATATGGCTTTTAAATTTGTAGGAAAAGGTTTTTGGAAATTAAAAAATTTTGAATCTGGAGTATTAGAAAGTTCTATAGAAAAAAATTCTCTTTATACCCATATAAAAAAAACTTCTTCTCCAATAATTATTGACGATGCTAGCATTTCGGGATGCTTCAAAACAGCCCAAAATTCAAACAGACTCTCCATTATAGCTGCTCCGCTTATATTTGAAAAAAAATTTTTTGGTATTCTTGAAGGGACATCTTGCGTAAAAGGGTTTTTTTCGCAAGATGACTTGCGAAGATTGGTGCTTTTGTCTGAAACAATTTCAGCGGTTTTAAACAATGCTTCTCTTTATAGACATTTAGAAACGCTTGCAATTACAGATGGGTTAACTGACCTTTACACCCAATCACATTTCAAGGAAAGAGTAGAAGAAGAATTAGACATCGCGCAAAATAATAACTTATCGCTTTCTTTGGCAATTTTGGATGTAGATTTTTTTAAAGACATTAACGATAAATACGGTCATCAAGCCGGCGATGCAGTATTGAAACAGTTTTCATCTTTTTTGCAAAAAAGGCTAAGCAGAGAATATGTTGATTTAATATCTCGCTATGGCGGTGAAGAATTTGCATTTGTAATTTTTATAAAGAAACCTAACGATGTCAAAAAATTTCTTGACAAATTGCGTCAAGATGTCGAAAAAGAGCTTTTTTTTCTGTCAGGCGATTGCTTTTATCCAACTTCTGTAAAAATAACTATAAGTATAGGGTTTGCTTCTGTTAAAAAAGGAGTGTCGGTAGTTGTCAATGATTTTATAAAAAATGCTGATGCGGCTCTGTATGAAGCCAAAAATAGCGGAAAAAATAAAGTAGTGTCGTTTGTTTCTAATTCTTAAAAATTATGGGGAAAAAGCTTTTCATTTTAGTTATTTGCACCACTTTTATTTTGCTCATATATTTTTGTCTGGCAGATGTCAGCAAATATATTATATGTGCATCTTTTATTGCTCTTGCTGGGTTTCACTATTCATTTTGGGTTAGACACTGCGTATGCCTCACGTCTGTGGTAGCGTTTGTTTTAATTGCTCCATATATTAAATTTTATCCTTTTATAACGGTGTCGCTTTGTTTGCTTTTTATGTCAATTATCCCTTTGCCGTACTACTTCCGCAATAAATTAAAAAAACGTAAAGAAAAGTATTACGCAATAAGCAAGAACTTAAAGGTTAAGCACTCTTGCATACTTTCAAGTTACAAAGAGTCTTTTCAGGTTAGACGCAGATATGAAAGTTTTGTGGAAAGGATAGTGCAAAATTATATTATCGGGAATAAGCTCTTAAAGTGCAGCTCAAAAGAGATTTTTGTGCAGAATATATTGAGTTTTCTGAAAGAAAAAAAAATTATTAATGGAGCGGCAATTTTCGAGCTAACTAATTCAAATTGGAATATACTTGGAGCTTTTGGGAGTATTAGCAATAAAAACTTAATACCCAAAATTTGCTACATAAAAGATATTGGTCGATACTATGAAAAAACTTTACTGTCAAAAGATGAAGATGATGTGGAAAATACATCAAAAATTTATTTGCCAATAGTAAATGCGAATGAACTTTTAGGGGCTGTTATTGTATCAGTGCAGGTTGGCGAACTTGAAAATTTTATTGAAGAAACGTCTTTTTTCATTCCCCAAATTTCCGTAAGTTTAAAGAGACTAAAATTATTTGACTACATAAACGAGCGTTCGCGTGTAGATGGTCTTACGGGTTTATATACTAAGCACTATTTTCTGCAAAGATTAGAGGTTGAAATGTCAAGGCAAAAGCGCTATGGAAAAGGTTTTTATATTTTAATGATAGATTTAGATTTTTTTAAATGTCTAAATGATAAATATGGGCATCTGTTCGGGGATAAAATCATTCATAAGGTTGCTAAGTCAATACGCTCATCAATAAGACGTGGAGACTTAGCTGGTAGATACGGTGGCGAAGAATTTATAGTTTTTTTACCCACAATCTCGCAAAAAATTGTTAGAAACACTGCTGAAACCATAAGACAAGCGGTTGCAAATTTAGAATTTGAAAGTAATGGAGAAAAAATCAAAGTAACTTTAAGCACCGGTGTAAGCAGCAATTCAAAAAAATCTAAAAACGTTGAAAATATAATTGCAAACGCCGACAGTGCATTATATGAGGCCAAGAAAACTGGACGCAACAAAGTTATTAGTTATGATAGTATGTAATTTCACGCTGGGGCTGCGATCGCGATTAAACCAAATTTGTAGTTACAGGTTGGCAACATTATCTTTGGCGACATGTTTAAATATTTCCGTACCTTTGAAATTTGGATACGTAAATCTGGTATGTCTATATATAACCTAGCAACGCAAATAAAATAATAGCGATATGGGTATTGTTCACCAAGTTAACTCGGAAACGTTTATAAATTTGAACCTGTAGCTGCCAGCACATTCTTAAAATAGGTCGTATCGCCTTGCGTGCTAAAAGTAAGTAGCCGCACGACTTTGCTTTTGTTAGATCGCCGTATTTTTTTACATTGAGTTTCTGCACTTGTAATTTTACTGAGAACACAATGCTTAATGTTGTCAAAACTGTGCAGCGTTAATTTTTGTTTTTTTTGAGCGTTGCTTTTTGAAATTTATGGTTTTTGTTAATATGCTGTTTTAAATATTTTCCAGTATAAGAATTAGAATTTTTCATTACATCTTCTGGAGTACCCGCAGCCACTATTTTTCCACCGCGTTCACCGCCTTCAGGTCCTAAGTCTATTATCCAATCTGCAGTTTTTATCACGTCAAGATTATGTTCTATTACAATTAACGTGTTTCCAGCATAAGAAAGTCTTTGCAAAACTTCAAGCAGTTTTCCAACATCTGCAAAATGCAGACCAGTTGTGGGTTCGTCAAGAATATAAAGAGTTTTGCCCGTTCCTCTTTTGGAAAGTTCCGCCGCTAATTTCACTCTTTGTGCTTCGCCACCGGAAAGTGTAGTTGCTTGCTGACCAATTTTTATATAGCCAAGACCAACATCGTTAAGCGTTGTTAATATTCTTTGTAAGGTCGGGATGTTTTCAAAAAAAGTACAAGATTCTTCAACAGTCATATTCAAAACTTCATTTATATTTTTGCCTTTATATCTGATTTGCAAAGTCTCATCATTAAATCTTTGTCCTGAACAAACATTGCAGTTAACGTAAATGTCCGGCAAGAATTGCATCTCGACTTTTAAAGTCCCGTCGCCTTGGCAATTTTCGCAGCGACCGCCTTTAACATTGAAAGAGAACCTGCCGGGCAAATACCCTCGAGCTTTTGCTTCTGGAGTTTGCGAAAATAAATCTCTAATAATTGAGAATGCACCGGTATAAGTGACAGGGTTTGAGCGAGGAGTTTTTCCAATAGGCGATTGATCAACAATGACAACTTTATCTATATTTTCAATTCCAGCCATACTTTTAAATTTCCCGGGTTTGCTTTTAGAGCCGTAAAGCCTATGCGAAAGATTTTTGTAAATTATTTCATGGACTAAAGTAGATTTTCCGCTTCCCGAAACTCCAGTTATACAGACGAAAACTCCAAGTGGAACATTGACGTCAATTTTTTTTAAATTAAATTGTTGAGCACCTTCTATTGAAAGCCACTTGTCCAAAAGCTGTTTTCTTTTTTTAGGAAGAGGAATTTCTAAAGCGCCGCTTAAATATTGTCCGGTAATAGATTTTTTATTTTTTACTATTTCTTTTGCGTTTCCTTGAGCAATAATATTCCCACCGTGAATGCCGGCACCGGGTCCTAAATCTATAATTAAATCCGCAGCCCTCATAGTGTCTTCATCATGTTCTACAATGATTAAAGTGTTCCCTAATTCTTTTAATTTTACAAGAGTTTCTAAAAGTCTATCATTATCTTTTTGATGCAGACCTATAGATGGTTCGTCAAGAACGTATAAAACGCCTGTCAATCCCGAACCTATTTGCGTAGCTAAATGGATTCTCTGTCCTTCACCTCCTGACAGAGTAGAGCTTTCTCTACCTAAACTTAAATATCCAAGCCCGACATTATTTAAAAACTTTAATCTTTCCACAATTTCTTTCAAAATTGGCTTGGCTATTGTTTTTTTTTCTTGGCTAAATTTTAAATTCTCAAAAAATTTTAGAGAATTTTCTATTGAAAGCTTCGTGATTTCAGATATGTTTTTTCCTTCTATCAAAACTGCCAAAGCATCTTTTTTTAAACGTTTGCCTTTACACGTAGGACAAGTTTTTACTGTCATATATTTATTATAAATTTCTTCTTTTACAAAACCGGATTCGGTTTCATTGTATCTTCTTTGCATATTTGTAATGACGCCTTCAAAATTATCACCATCGCCGTATAAAAGAATTTCCTGTTGCTTCCTTGTGAGATCTTTCCAAGCGATTTCTAATGGAATTTTGTTTTTCTTTGCTGCTGCTTCAATTAAATTCCAATAATAATCTCCCCAAGCGTTTTTCCAACGATTAGTTCTTGTGGTAACCGGGTCAGACCATGCAGCAAGTGCTCCGTATTTGACAGAATGTTCTTTGTCTGGAACTACAAGGTTTTCGTCTATTTCTATTTTGCTACCAAGTCCCGAACACTCAGGACATGCACCAAAAGGTGTATTAAAGGAAAACAAACGTGGTTCAATTTCTGCAATGCTTATGCCACAATCTGGACAAGAGTAATATTCACTATAAACGTTTTCGGACAGAACTTTCTTGTCTTTTCCGATAACGCTTACAACCACAAGTCCCTTAGTTTCTTTTAAAGCTGTTTCAACAGACGCGGCTATTCTTGAACGTAAATTTTCACTTAATCTTATTCTGTCTATGACAATATCTATAGTATGCTTTTTATACCTATCCAATTTTATTTCTTCATCAAGTGAATAAATATTGCCGTCGATGCGAGCTTTTGAAAAACCATTTTTTGCAAGTCTTAAAAATAATTCCTCATAAGTTCCCGTTCTTACTTTAACAAGAGGAGCAAGAATATGAATCATTGTTTCAGGGGGTATTTTCATAATTTCATTTATAATTTGTTGAGCTGATTGCGGTTTTATTTTTTTACCACATTTGGGACAATGAGGTTCCCCTGTTCTAGCATATAAAAGCCTTAAATAATCATAAATTTCTGTTACAGTTCCAACTGTGGAACGTGGGTTATGAGATGGGTTTCTCTGCTCTATAGAAATTGACGGTGATAACCCTTCTATAATGTCTACGTCAGGTTTTTCCATTAAATCTAAAAATTGTCTTGCATAAGGTGATAAAGACTCAACGTACCTTCTTTGTCCTTCGGCGTAAATTGTGTCAAAAGCAAGAGAAGATTTTCCAGAACCCGAAAGTCCTGTAATTACTATTAGCTTATTCCTTGGAATGTCCACGTCAATGTTGCGTAAATTGTGCTGGCGAGCACCTCTGATTTTTATTGTTTCCATTATCCTACCTCTTTATTTATATTTCTTTTTATATCAAAAATTTGTTTTAATTATGAATACCAATCGTAAAATCTATTTCCTAATTTTATAGAGACCAAAAACTCCGGCTGTAAAAAAAATAAAATTCGCAAGCCAGGCGGTCATAAAAGGTGATAGGTTATAGTTTTCCCCAAGTGAGCGCGAAATCATTTGCGTTCCCCAATAGACAAAAACAGCTAAAAGTGCAAGCGTAAAACTTAGAATTTTATTTAATTTTACAGCAAAACTGGTAGCAAAAGGTATGCCTACCATCATAACGATGATGTGAGTGCAAGCGCTTGAATATCTTATGTTTAAAGCGATGGAGGCATATTTTGCTTTTGCCGTTTGCCCAAAAAGTTTGAGACGATTTATGTATTTTAAGAAATCATGGGTTGACATCGCATCATATCCGTCGTTTTGTGCAGATAAAATTTGAGGGCTTAAAGAAATTTTTGAATCGTAATTTTTGAAATGCTTTTCGCGAATCATGTCTTCAGTGAAATCCCTTAAGAGAACATTTTCTAAAATCCAACTGTTATTTTCCCAGTGCGCGGTTTCTGCCAATATTAAGGCGGTTATAAAAAAATTTTCATCGTATTCTTCTATAACTACATTTTTCATAACGTTTTCTTTTGAGTTTAAGTAATCTACGGTAAGCCTACTATTGCCTACTAAAGCAAATATTAAGTTTTGAAATTCTGTCCGCATAAGAATAGCTTCTTTTTTTATTTTTTCTCTTTTTACAACTTCATAATATTTTTCAGTTTTTGGGATGATAAATTCTCGTGCAAAAAGTTCGCCGGTTCCTATGACAAAACCCATAAACAAAAACAAAGCGATAATATGCCAAATATTTATCCCCGCTGCTTTCATCGCCGTTATTTCATTTTTGCTTGACAAATTTCCTAAAGAAAATAAAAGTGCTAAAAGTGTGGCGATAGGAAGAGCCTGCATAAGCCACCAAGGTAGCCTTGTAAAAATGTGGGCAATAATATAAAAGAAAGACGCTTTGTGTTCCATATAAAAAGACATTTTTTCAAACAGCGTTGTTGTAATTCCTATTAAAGCAACTACAGACACGGTAAACAAAAAAACTTTTGTGAAGTTCTTAATAATGTAAAAGTAGAGTATGCTCAAATATTCTCCCCGGTATTTTTTAGCAAATAATCAGAAATTGCACACATAGATAAAAATTTTTTTATAAGTTTTTTATGTCCTCGCTCTTCTTTAACTTCAACTAAATCTGTATTTTCATCAAAAGCATAATAAGCACAACTGCGACGAAATATATCGTAGCAAACCGCTAAGTTTTTATCCATAATATAATTTAAATACATGACCGAGTTTGAAGAAGCTTCTTTAGAAAACAAATTTATTCCCTCAGATATAAACTTTGCATTTGACAGAGAAAGATTATACAGCGTAGGCATTACATCTAAATGAGAACCTAAAATATCTAGATTTGGGTTTTGAGGTTTAAAATCGTCGGGAACATAAAGGTAAAATGGAACTTTATGAGAATTAAACCAACCCCGTACAGAATAAGCATCATTGAAACTGTGGTCACCGGAAAGACCGATGATTACATTTTGCCCAAATTTTGAGTTTTTAACCTTTGATATAAAACGTCCTACCATTTCTGCACAATATTGGTAGACGACAAATCTTTTTTTTGCTTTTTCTAAATTTAAAATTCTTTCCTTCAATTGATTAGGAATTTCTAAACTATGTTTTTTGTAATCAGAAGGGATATTGTAAGGTGGATGATTTGTGGTAGTCAAAATAAAAATAAATTTGGGCTTGTCATTTTGGTTTAAAACTTCAAAAGCTATGTTAAACAGATATTCGTCATAAACGCCCCAAGCACCTTTCGGGTAGTTTTTTTTGGCTAAATCTGCACTTATAACTTTGTCAAAACCGCAAGATATCGCAAATGTTCCGGAATTCCTCCAAGCGGCATTGCCGCCATATATAAAAACAGTTTCATATCCTTTTTCTTTGTAGGCGAGCATGGAAGCAAAAGGATATTTTTTATACACATACCTTGATTGCGCCACATAAAAAGCAGAAGGTCGTAACTGGATATTTAAAAACAAAGCTTCTAATGCACTTGGAGTAACTTTTTCCTCTGAAATGAAATTGTTAAACACAATATCTTTGTCAAAATGTTTTTTTAGTTCGCCTAAAACATTGAAACTGTCTGAATTGTATTTAATGATATCTCCACCTAAACTTTCCGCAAGAATAAAAATTACGGAAGGTCTTTTTTCTTCTAAACGTTGCTTGAATGGAGTTGTGCGGATTAAAGAATTCTCAAAAACTGATTCGGGAATACTTTTCAAACTTTCGTTTAAAAAATCCGCAAAAGCCAATCTGATATTATTTTTATACCCGGACACATGGACATAATTTATTTCTTTTTTCTCCTCGTTCCTGTGATCTATTGCCATTTGAAGAGTGTATACGCAGTTTATGGCTGTTTGATTTAGAAATGCATTAGAGGAAATAGTTGCACAATCGCCAAGCGGAAGTTTCCCAAAAGTTCCTCTTGCACTTGCAAAAATTATGGTAGAAATCGTTAGAGATATTAAAAACTTATTTAGAAATTTAGGGAATTTGAAATCATAGGTTTTAAACTTTAAAGTTTTTTTTAGGAAAATAAAAATAGACACAAAGGTTAAAAATAATGAAAAAAATATCAAAAACAGATTATAATCTGAACCAAAAGTTTTCATTAAAGCACTCGTATCGTCTTCTAAAACTCCATATATTAATATGTTTAAATGGTCTTTAAAATAAGCGTAGAAATTAAAGTCTATAAAAAAAAGAACGACAATCGTTCCGATACAAAGCAAGTAGTAATGTCTTAAAAACAAAATAAAATATTTCAAAGCAAAGGATATGCCAGTTAAAAATACAATAATAAAAATAACCGCAGGTAGCACATTGACGATACCGATAACAGATAAGTCAAAACGTAAACCCATAAAGAAAGCGTTTAAAATTTCTAATAAATTCTTACTCCAAGTAAGTCCTGAGTTTTTACCATAGTAGCTGAAAAACACAAAACGATACGCCGACATAAGGATGAGAAAAATAAAATTGATGTAAAAAATTTTAAAAAATAAGGCGTGAAGTTGTTTCATGAGGGTATGTTCTCTTAAAAAAGGACTAAACCGGATTAACGTTTTTAAGCTTTTTGTGTCTCGTCATAAACGTTTTTTACTGTTATCAGCTCGTTTTCGATTTCTATTATTTTTGCAAAGCAGACATTAACGATTAAAGTTTCATCCAAAATCTGTTTGTTGGTATTTCGTCTGTCTTCTGTGTGAATGTGCCCGTGCAGCCAAAGTAAAGGCTTTGCTTTGAAAATAAATTTTCTAAAAGCTCCAAATCCTCTATGGCACAGATCAATACCGTCAAAAATTCCATTAACTGGTGCATGCGAAATCACTATAATTTTTTTCCTTTTTCTAAAAAAAATAAAATCCAAGAGCTTTATACGTCTAATTGTCCGGCAGGTTTTCTCTACAAGTTTTTCCATTTCAACGTCGTTTAGCTGAAAATCGCCTAAACTATATCGCATTGAACCACCAAAACCGACTAATATGTAATTCTCTATTATTTCAATATTTCCATGCACATCTGTTGACCCGCAATGATTTTTTATACCTTTACCATGGTAAACTTTGTTACAAAATTCTTGAGGACTTAAGCTTTCGTAAAATTGAGAAGCGAAATGGTTGCCACAAACAAAGTACATTTTTTTTTTTAATCCATCTACAATAAACTCGATATAGTCTTTTTGAAGATCGCCACAGGAAAAAACATAGTCTACAGCTTTTAATTTTTCGGGATGATTTTCAATTATGTGTTTGAGGTGGTTATCTTCTTTATCTGAAACAGCAAGAATTTTCATAGAATCTTAATCCATTAAACGGTGTTTTATTTCTTTTATGATACTGCTTATCATGTTGGGAACTATGTATAAGCTTTTGACGTTGCTATACTTTTCACAAAAATCTTTTATTGTGTAGTCAAATCCGACGTCGTAACCCGCTTTTTGACTTAAATAGTATTTATGCTGTTGCATCCAAACGTAAAGGTCGGTATAAGTTCTGTCTTTAAATTTTTGTAAAATTTTTTCTTTTTTTATTGTGATTATTGAAGGCATAAAATGGCATTCATACCAATGGAGAGCAGCAAAAATTATATGCCTTTTTAAAAATTCGCCTTTGTTATAGTTTTTGTGATAATTTTCTATTTCACGGTAAAGTTTGCCAAAACTTACAAGCTCTGTCACTTTGATAGGGTATTTTAAGATAGAATTGGAAATGCTGGTTTTCTTTTGGAAAGAATATTCTTCAAGTTTTATCAAAAATTTTCGTGCACTTTCAGTATTGTAGGAATAAACTTTGTCTGGGGAAATATCAAAATCAAATTTTATTTCTTTGATGTCAGCATCTATGTAGGCAGCGTCCAACACTTCCCTGGCTGCCATAATCCTGTGATGTCCGTCAATGACGAAATAATTATCTAAAATTTGATAAACACTTATGGGTGGAAACGTTTCGCCATTTTTCATTGACTCTCTTATGCTCGCGTACCTTATTCCAATGTATGATTTACGTGGCAAGAATTTTTCAGAGAAATCGCTATACCGTCCTAAGCTGCCTGCTATCTTGCTTATCTCTATAGGTTTTACGCCCACACAGACAACCTTGTATCTCCCAAGATTTTTTTCTATAGAACTGAAATCTGCAGAAATTACATTTTTTTCTACACTCATCTTACGAATACCTTAAAATAAATGGGCGGAGAGGGAATTGAACCCTCACGGCTCTTGCGAGCCTCAGGATTTTAAGTCCTGTGCGTCTGCCAGTTCCGCCATCCGCCCTATCCTATCCAATTTATATCTTGAACTGACAAGTGTACGACGACCTATTGTAATCAATAAGCGTACCTAAGTCAAACGAAATTTTGAGCCGATTTGCAAGAATAATTGGTTTCTTCTTTTGTTATGATTATGTCGTGGGGATGGCTTTCTGCGAGACCGGCTGAAGTGATTTTTACAAATTGACCGTTCGCTTGCAGTTCTTGTATTGTTGCAGTTCCACAATAGCCCATGGACGCTCTTAACCCGCCCATAAGCTGGTAAATAACGTCACTCACAGCACCTCTATAAGGTACTCTACCTTCTACACCTTCGGCTACTAATTTTTTGGAATTTTCTTGGAAGTATCTATCGCTGCTACCCTCAACCATTGCTGATGTAGAGCCCATCCCCCTGTAGGTTTTAAAAGCTCGACCATTATAAATTATATCTTCACCAGGGCTTTCAGCAGTTCCCGCGAGTAAAGCCCCGAGCATGCAAATATTTGCACCTGCTGAAATTGCTTTTGGGATATCGCCGGAATATTTAATCCCACCATCAGAAATAACTGGAATGCCTTTTTCTTTTGCAGCTTGGGCACAGTTAAAAACCGCCGTAATTTGCGGAACGCCAATACCTGCGATAACCCTTGTTGTACATATTGCTCCTGGACCAATGCCTACTTTTATTGCATCAGCACCTGCTGAGATAAGGTCTCTAACAGCTGCTGCAGTGGCGACATTTCCGGCAATAATTTGTGCTTGCGGCAAGGCGTTTTTTAATTTAGACACAGCTTTTAAAACGTCTTCGCTATGTCCATGTGCTGTGTCTATAACTACAACGTCAACATCAGCGTCAACTAAAGCTTTAGCACGTTCCAGCATGTTGTTTGTAACTCCAACAGCTGCACCAACGAGTAGCCGTCCCTTATTGTCTTTTGAAGAGTTTGGAAATTTGACAGCTTTTTCTATATCTTTAATTGTGATGAGACCTTTTAGGATAAAATTTTCATCTACTAATGGGAGTTTTTCTACTTTTTCAGTTTTGAGTATCTCTTTTGCCTGATTTAAAGAAGTGCCGATTTTTGCAGTTACAAGATTTTTTTTTGTCATAATTTCTGCGATTTTTTTATTGTTGTCACTTTCAAAACGCATATCCCTATTTGTAATTATTCCAATAAGTTTTCTGTTGTCGTCTACAATTGGAACGCCAGAAATTTTGTACTTCCCAGAAAGATCTTTAGCTTTTTCTAATGTGTCGTCTTCTTTTAAAAAAAATGGGTCGCAAATGACGCCATTGTCGCTTCTTTTGACTTTATCAACTTCGCTGGCTTGCTCATCTATAGACATGTTTTTATGGATTATACCGATACCTCCCTCTCTTGAAACAGCTATTGCCATTTTAGATTCGGTTACTGTATCCATTCCAGCACTCATAATTGGTATGTTTAACTTTACTTTTTTTGTGAGGTTTGAGGCGAGTATCACTGATTTTGGAAGAACATTAGAGCGACGTGGTACCAGCAAAACATCATCAAAAGTCAATGCTTCTTCTAAAAATTTTTCTGACATTTTGTTCCTCTTTTCCTGGCTATACTTTGCTCACAATAATTGCTTACAATAGTCATAGACTGCATGACAACTAAACGTTCAAGCTAAAAATGAGTCATTTTAAGCCACTTCCTATTTGTTTCATGAGCACCCAAAGGTTTGTGTGCAATAGCTGTTAAAATAAACGACATGATAAAAAGGATAACCGAGGCAATCATTGACTATCAACATCTTTTCAATTTTAATATTTAATTTGAGAGTGCAAAGCGGAAAAATCCGCTAATTAATAATGAGCATTTATGCACAAGCACAAAAAGCTGCTCTTTTTTGCACTATGTGCTGTAACCACGATAGAAATTTAGAACTTAGCGTTAGCTATTACCATTGCTGGCACATCGCCATCGATAATAAAATTTACAAGACCTATCTGAAGACCATACATATTTTTAGTGTAGTTTATAAAGCCTAATTGCAGACCCCTAACATAATTTGCTCTGTTGAAAAAACCGATTTGCACTCCAATAATTTTTTGAGTGTTAACGTTTACCGGTGCGAATTGAACGCCTGTCATGATCTCGTTTGTTGAGTAAATTAGATTAAAGCTAACACCTGTCACTTGCTGTGTAAAACTTCCAATTCCCAATTCTACCCCTCGTACCTCATCGGCACAAGGTGCTGCAATCCCTTCCCAGCAAGAAACTTTTATTTGGGAAGCCGCCAAAGACGATGTGACAAACAGAACTACAATAAACAAAGAAACTAAAAATTTTTCCATATTTTACCCTTTACTATGGCTCCATTGCTGACAACATCATGATGGTACTATAACTTCTGAAAAAAGTCCAATGGAAATTTTCTTTAAATATCAAATAATTTTCAATAAGAATTGGTGTATTTTTATCATTGCAAGCGTGTCTTGGGCACAATAAGACAAAAGATTTTTTTTTGTTTGATATATTTTTGTATTGCTATAAAACCCCATTGCCATAAAAGCAAAAGCGGCTGTTGCATCCTTGCCTTCTTTTATCTTCAAATCAGAATACGACATACTAGGAACTAAAACCGGAAGAATCTTCTTTATAGATGTTCGTCCACAAAACATAGCATCGTAATAGTTATTCCTTATAATGAGTTCTAAATCTACAATTCTGTCAGCAATTTTATTTAAATTTTTACTTAATTTTGCGAAATTTGCTGCAAGTTTCAGAATGGCTATTTTTTCAAAAGATGCGTAAGTTACAATGCTACCTTCATTTGCCAAACACTTTATGAGGTTTTCGGCAATTTTTTTTCTGCAGTCTTTTGCGTAGTCTGCAATATATTCAAAGTGATTTAAAATATTCCCATTTTCATCTGTTTTATCAATAGAAAACTGTGTAAGAAGCGAGGTGTGAGGAGCAACGTTTTTGTAGAGTGGTAGAGCGGTTGTGATAGATTCAAAATCAAGATAATAAAAAGGTTTTTTAAATTTTTGAAGTTCCAGTTTTAAATTTTCAGATACAAATGGCTTGCCTTCAATAGTACATTCCCTAACAATTTTTTGCATATCTGTAAGTTCGTAGTTTTGTGGAATTTTATCCACACTGGTTATTCCCATGTCTATTAGTTCTTCAAGCTTTTTAGTACCTAACCTTGGCAAATTGAATATATGGTTTTTTACTCCTTTCCCAATGCAGTTGCCGAATAAGTTGCAATTTCTGCAATTTTTTTTCAACAGAGCTTTGGGCTTACGACAAGATGACATTTCTTTGTAAATTTTACTTGCAAGCTTTAAAAATTCGTTCTTTTTTGTTTCAACTTTTTCAAAACATTTAGTTGAAATAAACATTTTTGAAGCATCCATGCCTAATCGATAACTATGGGATAAATGCGAAATCTCTATTTCTTTTACGCAAATATCACATTTTGAAAGAACCATTGTTGTGAAAGCAACATCGCATATATGTTTAGATTTGTGTTTGCTGCTTGCTCTTGTTTCGAATAAGCTGTATTCGTTATTTGAAATCTTATACAAAACATCCACATTGGCAACAAAACCGTTTGCAATAAAAACAGCATCGCAAATTGCTTTAACGTCAGGGTTTTGCAGCAGCTCTTTTGTATAAATGATGCTTTTTTCAAAGCTGGATTTGCGGGCGCTAATTGCAGCAGAAAACAATGAATGAAAGATTTCGCGGAGCTTTCTAATTTCAAACGCAAAAAATTCACTACTTAAGCTTTTTTCTTTCGCAAGCAAGTTGTTTTTCGACGCCCAACCAAGCACTGGACATCTCAAATAATTCATGAAGACCGTTCTGTTTATGTAAGTCATTGAAAATCATTTGCTTTATAAAACTGCAATCGATCAACAGCTAAATAAGCACGAGTAATTAAGCCACTTTGAACGAAACGAGCGGATAGATATTTTAAAGTAGATCTAACAATATTTTCCAACCGAGCTTCCAATCTTTCAAATATCCATTTATGTCACTAACTCCAGTTTGGGAAAACAAAAATTTATTTAGTGCGGTAGTTCTAGAAACCCAGCTACTTTCAATGCTAGCAAGCAAATCAATTTCATTTTTCATTTTGTTTAAGATATCACCGGCGGCGTACCCCTTGTTTCCAGTGGAAGAGAGATTAAAACCCATATTGGCAGCGTTTGTATTGAGGTTATAAACTTCCATTGTCATTTTCCCTTCGATAGAATTTGTGACCACACCAGCTACCAACATATCTTCGCCTTTCCCAACTATATTTTTAAGTGCGTCAAACATTTCAGTGCCATCAACTTTTACAAAAATTTCTTCACCTTCTTTAGGGTCTAGCACGTCTTTAAAACCAGAACCGTCAAACATGTTTATAGATTTGGGTGACATTTTTATGTAAATTTCCTGTCCAGCAGCTATCATTTCTTGTGCTGTCGTAATATCGATTTCATTGCCTTGTGCATCGGTAAAACACTGTGCTTGACCAATTACTGCAGGGTCAGTCCATAAATTGTATCTTTGCTCTTCTGTTTCTACTTTTGTTTTAGTAGGGATGTTGCCACTTTTTCCGTTCACTGTCATAGCTTGTCCACCGCTGTCATAGACAGTTGCTGAAAATGCATACGAAGTTACTTTTTTAGCATCATATAGTTCATAAATATGGTATCCCTGCAAACCAAGGTTGCTCTGATCAGTATACATTTTAGATTCGTCCATAAAAAATGGGTAAGTTTTTGCATCGGTTTCTATAAGTTCACCAGATTGGGTATAGATATCCATACCTACTTCAAATTCTTTAAGTTCTGTTAGCACTTGCCCATCTTCTGACATTATAATATTGCCATTACCATCTTTCTTAGCGACGTAAATATACTTTTTGGCGTATGTTGTTGTTCCATTCTCAGTTGTTGTGTAAGGAACTAAGTTACCATCTTTGTCGTAAACAAGAATTCCATTTTCCACGTCTTGGCTTTTAGCCCTATTGCTGTTATTTATGGGTGTTTCGCCGTCTGATTCCATGGCTCCTTCGGTAATGGTTCTTTTAATTAGCGTTCTAGAAGTATTTTCGGTTAATTTGAGAGAAACCTCCATGACAGGATTACCGGCTCCCGCTCTTTCTTTAGCTATTCTTAAAGCTTCCATTATGTTCGCATCATTCTCATAGTTTTCTCCAAAAATAGTTTTAAGCAGAACATAATTATTTAAATCTGTGGAGTACAGTGTCAATGACGTTAAACCGTATCTAGTAATAATATCCAGAATTGCTTCTTCGCTAGTAGTTTTAGCCGGATTTCTAAGATCTTCAACAGCTTTTACAATGTCAGCGTAAGGAATACTAAAATCTGAAGTTGTTGCGACTACTTTCCCGTATTGAAATATGCTCAAAGTGTTTTGAGCTCCGTTATTGTATCCGGATATGTATAAAAGCTGTCCATTTTCATCATATATGTAATATTCGGTTATATAACCATCCTTATTAGTTTTGTAGTCCTGTTTACCGGCTTTAAAATAGGTAGTAGTTTCGTTACTCAAATCTTTCATCCATTGAACTTCCCCGCTAGGATGGTATGAATATTGCATTATAATTTGAGCTTCCTGCTCTATGGTTTCTCCATTTTCATTTACAACTATTTGAGCTTGGGTTATATACGATACTCTTCCTCTCTCGTCCATATGCGATATTTTTTTACTAGGAGTGAGCACTTCAACGCCAGCACCTTGTGATTTTGAAAGATTATTATCCAAAGTGTAAGTGTATTCTGTAGATTCTTTTAAGAAACCATTTTGATAAGAAAACATACCAATAGTTGTGCCATCATAAGCTATGGTTTCCTGTTTTTGTCCGTCGACTAAAGCGTTAAGCGAAGCACCATAAGAAGCGGAAAAATCTATCATAAGGCTTCTGTGCATTCCTGGCGAATCTGTGATTACTGTTTCATCTTCTATTTTTTCACCATAAAGTAAAAAATCTTGTGCTGCGTCCAACCATGCAACATTTACAAGCTTGTTATGATCTACAATTTTATATCCGCTATCATCCAGGGTCGTGGAATAAGCTTGTAGTTGGTTTTCTTTTACTCCAACTGCGAGTAGAAAATTTTTAAGACCATTGTATTGTCTTATGGCTGCCACGTCTGTGCCATAAACATTAAAAGACGAAAAGCTCCAATCGCCACCATTATAGGCTATCTGAGCTCTTACTTTTCCATTATCGAATAAAGTTACATTTCTATCTTGATCTATCACAGAAACCATTCGACCGGCGCTATAATTATACACAGAGGCAATTCGGCCGGTTAATTCTTTTAATGCCGCGTCTGTTTGGGCAGGTAAAATCGCTATATTTTGCATTTCATTACCTAAAAGAGATTTGTAAGATTCAACACCAGTTGGAGAAGTGGCTACATCCTGTGCTTCTGTTGCCGAAAATGCATTTTGCAAAAACATCAAACAAAACACTAATGCTAAACATACAGATTTTTTCATAAATTCCCCCTTAAAACTTTACTATTATCAAGTTATACATAATTGCTCTTTAAAATCGCAGCATGTCACACGATCATACAACAGCGTTGATTGTAGGTTACTTTTAATTTTTTTACAACTTTTGCAACGTCGCAACCACCGTATGCGAGGTGTACGAGAGATTGTGAAAATTACAGCATTGCAGACACGGTTTGGATAACTTAAGAGCGGAAAGTCGTTTTGGAAAAACAAAAGCGAGTTTTTTGATATTTGACATGTGGCGGCAATTTTTACATACTCAATTGAACAATTGTTCAATTGTTTGTAGAAAATATATTTTGAAAGGAGAAAAGTGTTATGTGTGGTGGTGATGTCAGCAAATTCGAAGTGTCAGGAAGAATTAAGAAAATTATGCCGCAAGAGGAAAAATTGTATGATTTGGCGGAATTTTTTAAAATTTTTGGCGATAGTGCTAGAGTGAAAATTCTTTGGGCTTTAATGCAGTCTGAAATGTGTGTTTGCGACTTGGCTTGTCTTTTAAATGCCACAGAAAGTGCTGTTTCGCACCAATTGAGAATTTTAAAGCATGCAAAACTCGTCAAATATAAAAAAATAGGGAAAAACGTTTTCTATTCGCCTTGTGATTTTCATATAAGGGAAATTTTTGAACAAGGGTTTGAACATATAAATGAATAAAAGGAGCATATTATGACTAATTGCGTTGGAGTTTGCTGCTGCAAAAATAGCGAGGATAAAAAGAATAGCTTGCAAACTATTGCAGGGGTGGTTATATTTTTTACAGCTTTAATTTTTCTTAAAGTAAGTTTTTTTCAAACGTTTTTATTTTTAGTTTCTTATGTTTTGATTGGCTCAAAAATAATTTTTAGCTCTTTTAAAAATATCTCTAAAGGCGAAATTTTTGATGAGAACTTTTTAATGACTATCGCGACGCTAGGCGCCATAATTGTCGGTGCGTATTCGGAAGCTGTTGGGGTTATGATTTTTTATCAAATTGGGATATTTTTTGAAGATAGAGCTGTTGACAAATCACGCAAATCTATAGCAACGCTTATGGACATAAAGCCTGATTTTGCCAATTTAATGAAAGATGGTGAACTCAAAAGAGTTGCTCCGCGGGATGTGAAAATCGGCGATATTATTGAAGTGCGGTCAGGCGAAAAAATTCCATTAGACGGTATTGTGATATCAGGTTCTACCTCCGTTGATGTATCTGCACTTACAGGCGAAAGCGTTTTACGCGATGTTTATGAAAACAGCAATGTTTTGGCTGGGAGCATAAATAAAACTGGATTAATTAAAATAAAAGTATCAAAGATTTTTTCTCAGTCAACAGTTGCTAAAATTTTAGAACTTGTAGAAAACGCAAGAGAAAAGAAATCAAAAGCTGAAAATTTCATAACAAAATTCGCGAAGGTATATACGCCTCTCATTATAAGTGCAGCTGCCATTTTGGGTTTTATTCAGCCCGTGATTTCAGATATTGAGCTTTCAGAAAGCATTTACCGTTCTCTTGTTTTTTTGGTGGTTTCATGTCCTTGTGCTTTAGTTATTTCTGTACCTTTGAGTTTTTTTGCAGGCATTGGTGCTGCTTCTAAAAAAGGAATTCTCATAAAGGGTAGTGCTTATCTAGAAGGCTTAAATTCTGCAAAAACATTCGTCTTCGATAAAACTGGAACTCTTACAAAAGGCATTTTTAAAGTTTCGAAAATTGTTTCAAAGAATGGTTTTTCAGAAGAAGAGGTTTTGGAAATTGCAGCTTTTGCTGAAAGTCGTTCAACGCATCCTGTTGCCAAATCAATAATGCGTCTTTTTAATAAAGAGCCGGATGGCAAAAGAATTGTAGACTATAAAGAATTCGCGGGGTATGGGATAAAAGCAAATGTGGATGGTAAAACTATTTTAGCTGGAAATGCTAAATTTTTTGAAAAAGAAAACATTGACTTTGAAGAGCAAAGTGAAATAGGAACTATAGTATATGTTTCTATAAATAGTGTTTTTGCCGGGTTCATTTGTGCACAAGATGCTTTAAAAAGCGATGCAAAAAAGACAATAGAGGATTTAAAAAAACTAGGCGTAAAAAGTACAATGCTTTTAACTGGTGATAAAAAAGAAAATACGCAAAAAATAAGCCAAGAACTCAATATAGAAAAATTTTTTAGCGAACTGCTTCCAGACGAAAAGATAAATAAAATTCAGGAAATAAAAGGTGATAGGGAAAACGGAAAAGTAGTTTTTATAGGTGATGGAATAAATGATGCCCCCGCTCTTGCGTCGGCAGATATCAGTTTTGCGATGGGAGCTGCTGGTAGTGATGCAGCTATAGAATCAGCCGATATTGTGTTAATGACAGATGAGCTTTCAAAAATAATAACAGCATTGAAAATTGCCAAAAGAACAAAATTTATCGTTTGGCAAAATATTATTTTTTCCTTAGTCGTAAAATTTTCTGTTTTAGTTTTAGGTGCTTTAGGCATTGCGAATATGTGGAGTGCTGTTTTTGCAGATGTTGGCGTAACATTCATTGCAATATTGAATTCAATAAGAGGTCTAAGAAGTTCAGATTTTAACGACTAATTCTGTGCAAGCTCAATTTAAAGTATGTTCTCAACTTTAGTGGCTTTTTTTGTGATCCAAAAGAGGTACAACAGCAGGTTACGAATATGCGATTTTTATGTTTTCTGTAGTGGAACTTGCAGGTATGCTTATTGATGGCTTGCCAAAATCATTATAAAAGCTTTTGTATAACGGGTTATTCGCATCAATTTTTAAAGCCTTATTTATGTATTTTAAACTCAGTTGCTCATTACCTTTTATTTTGTATAAGTACGATAGTTGATAATAATGATAAGGCTTGTATTTATTTAAGAACAACGCCTCGTTTGCAGCTTCTATAGCTAAATCAAGATAATATTCGTTAGAATTAGCGATTGTTTGGTAGCGGATAAAGTAAATGTCTGATAATTTGCTCATATATTTAGGATTTAGGCAATCGCCTTTTAATGCTTTCAAAATTTCTTTTTCGGCGGATAAGTATTTTTGGGCATTAATAAATGTGATGGCTTTTTTATAGTTTTGTGAAGAATAAACAGGATACGAGACAGCAAGTGAAAAAGGCAAAAAGATTGCTAAAATGCAATAAAAATTAACTTTGGTTTTACGTTTTTCGACGACGCAAACGTTTGTCGGATAAGAAAGCAAAAAGAATAGCAGTAGAAAATTGGTAGAAACAAAAGCCGATGAGTTAAAAAAATTGTAGACTAGAAAAGATAGTAGAGAAATCAAAATACAAAAATACACTTTTTTATTTTGTTCACATTCTAATTTCTTTAACACATTTGCAAGAAAAGCGATTATAACGAATATGAAAGCTGCGGTACCAAGAATTCCCGTTTCTATTAAAATTTTTAAAAACATGTTGCTTGTGTATTCAGCACCGCAGAAAAATGAGCTTGCTGAATTGCAATTTCCAAAGCCTACCCCAAAAAGTAAATTTTCTTTAGCTGCGGGTAGTAGTTTTAACCATGTGTTAAAAGTTAGTGAAAAGAAGCGGGATTTTATTAGAAAAATCGAGTTTGTTGCAAAAGATAGACAAAAAGGACTCACGATTGTTGCAGGTTTGATTTTTAACTCATTTCTTACAGAAAACAAAAACATGCAAAATTGAGCACTTGCTATTGTTGTGGCTAAAATTGATTTTGTGAGCATAATAGCCAGAAATAATGCTATCGAAACATAAAAGTAAAGTTTGTTGCCAGGTTTCCAGAAAATGAATGAAAGTGGCAAAACGCAAAGTAAAAAACAAATCATAGCATGCAGTTCTTTTGTCAAAAACACTTCGAATCTGTTAGTTAGAATAAAACTTAATGCTACGGCAGAAAATATATAGATAGAAAGCAAGATAGCGATAAAAACAAGCACAAATAAAATATTTTTTCTTTCATTGTCTTTTAATAAACTGTTAAGTAAGTACAAAATTGCCGATGACAGCAAAATGTAAAGTTCATTGCGAACATTATATTTATAATCTGAGAAATGATAGATAACCAACGCTGCTAGGACAAACAGAATTACTGGTAAAAAAGAATAGCTAAGTTTTAATCTAAATTGTGCAAAGAAAAAAACAAACACTGCACTTAGCATTACAAATAAAGCTATATAAATTTCTACTGTAGGCAAAAAACGTGCAAAGAGTGAAATTATAAAACTTGCTACAAAAATTAGGAATACAAAATTGTTTTCTGAAGCTTGCAACATGGGTTCTCGCACAACAAACTGTTATTTAACCGACCTTGACTGGCTTAAAGTGAGTGGTTTGGACAGCAAAGAAAGGACACAACAACAGACTTGGTCTTTCGCTCTGACTATCTCAAATGTCAAAAACCTGTCACATTGATAATTTTAAAAATACGAAAGCCGACTCATGAACTTGGTTGACTTGACTTTTATGAGTTAATTTTTTCAGTGATATTTTGCAACTCGTCAAAATAAGATAGCCGACGATAGGATTTGAACCTACGACCTACGGTTTACAAAACCGTTGCTCTACCAGCTGAGCTACATCGGCATGGGTAGATTTAAAATGAAACCCAGGTAAATTGCTTCATAATGTTATCAAAGCAAAGTATGGCTGTCAAATTGTGATTTTTGCTTTTTCTGGCCTACGGAACCGTGTAAAATTTAAAAAGTGGCTTTAGAATCAGAAAATGAAATTTAAATAGAGCATAAAATTAGTGTTTTAAAAACAGTGCTATTTTTGTCTTTGTAAGTTATATGTTTGCTCTGTGTGCTACAAAAATATGATATAATACAAGGAGTTGGTAGCAGTTTTATACATGCAATAATTATGCGGTGGTCAATTTTTAAGAAGCATCAACCGGAGTTTTATGCAAAATCCCACTAATAAAGCATCTCTGTTGAGAATGGTGATATTTTTTATTGGTTTTAGCTTGTTCTCTGCACAAGCGGTAGTGTATGCGGCAGATGTGTCGTCGTATTCTTATTTTTATGAATTGCTCAATGAAAACTCTGCCGGGCAACTTCAATTAATACGTCATATCTATTGTCCCGGAACTTCTCGCGTTGATATACATTCGGTAAAAACCATAAATGGCTTATCAACAACACTTGATGGTGCGACTTGGCTTTCCATATATTTCACAAGCTCTACCCAAGGTGGTCTTTTTTTGAATGAAAACTCCATACTTCAAATAATAAATTCAAACCTCAACTTTTCAGAATCAGGGACTGCTATTTCAGCTTTTCCTAATTCTATTTTAACCGTGTCCAACTCTTCTGGTGTGTTTAACAATAATAACGCAACAACAAATGGTGGTGCGTTTGATTTCTCGTCTTCGAGCGGTGTATTTTCAAATACTATTTTTAAGTTTGACTCAAATTCGTCTTCACAATATGGTGGAGCAATTGCTGCTGAAAACAATGCTTCAATTTTTTTCTCGACATCCCACGTTGTATTTGTTGGCAATAGTGCAAAATACGGAGGGTCAGTAGCCACTGCAAATTCGGGCGGAAATTTTACCATAAAAAACTCAGAGCTTGCTTTTTTGAATAATACTGCTGATTTAGGAGGAGCAGTATACGTTGGTTCAAAATTTAGCGTTTTAAGCACTCAAGTAAATTTTATAGATAATGTGGCCAAAAGTTCAGGCGGGGCAATTTTTGTTGCAAGTGGCGGCAAACTGTCCATTGAAACAGGTCCAAGAGCCAATATTAATTTTATTGGGAATTCAGCTGAAGTTGCTGGCGGAGCGTTGTATATGTCTCAAAATTCAGCAGTTACCATAATGTCTAACGGTGGAAAAGTGATTTTTAGCGAAAATCGGTCTGCAGGCAAATCAAATGATATATATTTAGAGCAAGGTTCAAATTTGCAACTGCAAGGGTACAACAATGAAATTATCATTGAGAGTGGTATAAATTCTGTCGGTAGGTCAAGCATTATAAAATCTGGTGGTGAAAGTTTGTCAATTGGTGGCGATAGTGATATAGGTAGTTCTTTATTCTCGATAGTAGAAGGCGATATGGTACTTTTAAAAGATGCCAATTTAAAAGGAAACGGTGCTGTTCTCATGATAGACGATTTTTCTAAATTCAATATGGCGAATTCTTTTGTAAACACCGTTGCTGTGGCTACATTCGTCAATAGATTGGAAGTTGAGATGGATGTATTTAGTTGCGGAAAGCATGATGCAATAATTGCTGACAACGCTACGCTCGGCTACAAGCTGTCAGTCAGACCTTCTCTTGGAACATATGGTGCTCATCGGGAGTATTTATTAATCCAAGATACTGGTTTTGATAAAGGAATAACAATTTTTTCTCTTTTAGATACTAATTTAAAGATTATTGGTGGTTATGACTTTGATGTTGATATCAGTAAGGGGTTATTTTTAAAACTCGGGCAAGATTTTAAAGTGGGTACTAATTTTTCATCATTGGAAGGTTTAACTTATAATCAGTTTCAAATGGCTAAGAATTACGATGCTTTGACGCTTACTAGTTTTGTGGACGTAGACAATTTTGGCGATGTTTTAAATGTTGTAGCTAACGATACAACAGACAGCAGAAGCACTATAAGAGAATTTCTAAAAGCATCTTCACCTTATTTTTATGCAAATGTTGTTAGAGGTGTTGCCAGTGTAAATGATAACAAGGAAATTTATGATAAAATGTGGAGCAGGATAGATAATAAAAGCAATTTTTGGATACAAACTGTCGGCGAAAAAAGGGAATTCCGCGAAGATGGCAATTCAACTTACCGTTGCATCAATAGAAATTACGGTTTGATGTTTGCTTTTGATAGCTACATAACAGATAATTTTAAAGGTGGGATTTTCGGAAAATATCTAAAAAATGATATAGCACAAGGCAACAATAGTGCTGAAGTTGATAGTTTCGGTGGTGGTTTTTACGGTGGTTATATAGGTAAAAATGTGGAATTGAAAGCTTTGTTGTCTGGAATGCAAAATCGTTATTTAACTGAAAGAGTCATAGATTTTAATGAAGGTAGCTTTGAAAGTGGCAATGTCGCAAATGCAGAATTTTTAGGCGTCTCTGTAGGCGTTGATTTAGAATTTTCATATAAAATGCTTTTTAGTGAAAAAATTTTAATTTCGCCGTTTGCAGGCGTAGAATTTAGAGAAACAGCTTTTAAATCATTCACGGAAAAAGGTGTGCAGCCTTATAATTTTGAAATATGTGATACGGATTACTTAAGAGGCGAATCTAGAGTAGGTGCTAGAGTTAGATACGATAATTACGGTTGGAGCTGGTATGGAAGTGTGTACGGTTTGTATCTGTTTTCTGGAAAAGAACCGGAAATAGAGGCAAGCTTTGACAGGGCTTACGAAAAATTTAAAGCAAAAGGATTCAGTGAAAAAGAGCTTATTGCTGTTTTAGGTTTAGGATTGTCAAAGGAAATCTCAAAAAATATCAAGCTTTACATAGATTGCGGTTATTCCAATGGAGCTGAATACCGAAACATTAGTGCAAATTTTGGAATAAGATATAATTTTGGACAGCTTGGCGAAGCCGTGGATATAGTTCGGAGACAAAAAACAAGTATTAGCGAAGCAATGAGAGATTTAGGCAAAGATGACGCTGAAGCAGAAGATTACAATTGCATTACTCTAGACAGTTTTAGCCCACCACCGTTTCACACAAAAGAGGCGGCTATGTTAAGAAGGGAAAAGATTAGCACTGCTCGGCTGCAAGAGCCAGTAATAAGAAATGGAGAAATACTAGGTGTTTTGAGGCAAGTTACAGTAAACACTACACATTTTGAAATAGGCGATTTTGACCTAACTGCTAAAGCCAAAAAAATTATAGCTGAAATTGCAAAAACAGCTATAAAAAAAAGTTATTCAAAAATAACAGTTGAAGGACATACTGACAATACCGGAAGTGAACAAATCAATAATATTTTATCTTTACAGAGAGCATTAGTTGTTGTTGAACAGCTGATGCGTCAAGGTGTAGACATTAGCAAAATACAATTTGCCAATTATGGGTATACAATACCAGTAGCGTCAAACGAAACGTCCGAAGGCAGATCTTTAAATCGCAGAACTGAAATCTTCGTAGAATAAAGGATTTTGCACGCATGTTTTCTCTAACATATTCAGCTGCAATTAATGGCATAGATGCCGATATTGTTGAAGTTGAGACTTATATTTCTAATGGAATGCCTGGGTTTTTTATAGTTGGGCTTCCAGATACTGCAGTAAAAGAGTCCAGAGATAGAGTTGCAGCAGCTCTGAAAAATTCCGGATTTGATTTTCCGCCTAAAAAAATAACCGTAAATTTAGCACCCGCCGACACAAAAAAAGAGGGCGGCATTTTTGATTTGCCAATTGCTTTAGGCATCCTTAGTGCAAGCGGAATAATAAAGAAAGACAGTCTTTTAGGTTTCTGTATTGCTGGTGAATTAGCTTTAGATGGCAAAATAAGAAAAGTTAAAGGCATTTTGCCTATAGCTTTATCTTTAAGCAAAACAAAAATAAAAAAAATCATAGTTCCTTTTGCGAATAGACAAGAAGCTGCAGCTTCTAGAAGCGTCAGTGCTTTTTCTTTCAAAACGCTTGACGAAGTTGTTAAATTTATTAATGGAACGACACAATGCGAACCTTACATTTACAACGATGACGAAAATACGGCAACGGTTTCAAATTCTTATGATTTTGCAGATATTAAAGGTCAAAAAAATGCAAAAAGAGCTGTAGAGATTTCAGCGGCTGGTGGTCATAATATTTTGATGTCTGGACCTCCCGGCTCTGGAAAAACTATGATAGCAAAGCGGATGCCGTCTATTTTACCTCCTATGACTTTTGAGGAATCTGTTGAAACTACAAAAATTTGGTCATCGGCTGGGCATAATTTCTCTGGTGGTCTTATAAAGCAAAGACCTTTTAGAAGTCCGCATCACACTATTTCAGCTATCGCCCTTGCTGGTGGTGGAGCATACCCAAAGCCAGGCGAAGTAAGCTTATCGCATAATGGAATTTTGTTTTTAGATGAACTACCAGAATTTAGACGTGATGCGCTTGAAATTTTACGTCAACCTTTGGAAGATAAAAAAATAATGGTCTCTAGAACAAAAAATACTTTTGTTTTTCCAGCTTCTTTTATGCTTGTTACAGCTATGAATCCTTGCCCGTGCGGAAATTTAGGTCATAGGGAAAAGCAATGCATTTGTACGCCTTATCAGATACAAAAATACAGGGGTAAAATTTCAGGTCCTCTTATGGACAGGATAGATATTTATATTGAAGTTCCAGCATTGAAATTTTTGGAACTTACTGAGATTAAAGATGTAGGCGAGCATTCGCAAGAGATTAAACAAAGAGTAACTTTAGCTAGAGAGATTCAAAACAAGAGATTTAAGGGTACTGGAATTTACGTAAACGCACAAATGCGTTCTAAAGAAATAAAAAAACACTGCATTTTGGATGACAAGTCTTATGCGTTCCTAAAAAATACTGTTGAAAAATTAAATTTTTCGGCAAGGTCTTACGATAAAATTTTAAAAGTTGCGAGGACAATTGCAGATTTAGAAAACGAATCAAGCATCAAAGTAAATCATATATCGCAAGCTGTTCAATACAGATTTCTTGACAGACAGATGGGAAATTAGTGTGAAAAAATACTTGAAAGAATTCGAAAAGCTTATAGGAATTTTCGAAAAGTTGCGTTCTAGTAATGGTTGCATTTGGGATAGGGAACAAACGCATAAATCTTTAATAAAATATCTGTTTTCGGAAAGTAAAGAAGTAAAAAAAGCTATAGATAACAATGATATGGAAAACTTAAAAGAAGAACTCGGAGACATATTATTGCAAGTAGTTTTTCATTCGCAAATTGCAAAAGAGAATGGAGAATTTAGCATATCAGATGTAGTAAAAACTCTAAACCAAAAACTAGTTAGACGTCACCCGCATGTGTTTGGTACTTGCAAAGTAAAAACAGTAAAAGACGTAGAACGCTTGTGGAAAGAAATCAAAGCGAAAGAATAAACATGGCTTGTATAAAATAAATTCAGTTGTAGGTTTTGCAGGTAGGTCAAGTAAGGATGTTTATTTCTCCGTATTTCATGAAGCATAGTTTTTTACTTGAGTAATAATTTGTTTTTTCTGACCCTACTGGAAGCATAATGGCTTCAATGTCATATTCAGGGTTTTGGAAAATATCAATTTTGCAATCAAAATAGTTTTGTGAAGAAAACTCTTGAACTGCTACTGTCTTGTTTTTGTTTTTCCCTAGCAAAGCAAATTTATACATAACGTCTTTTTGCATGTTTTTCATCGTGTATCGCCATTTGTTCTCTTCTATTTTTTCTACATTTTCCCAATCGTAATAAAACGGATATTTGTTTTTTATTTCCCAACCTGTTCTTTTAGAAATAATATCGGCATAATATTTTGTGCTTTTTATCTGTCCGCGCCTGTTTAAATGGTAGCGGTCATTGTAGTCATTTGGCAATAACCCTATTTCTAAAATATTATTTTTTAAATTATCGCAATATTTGAGGTTTTTTACAGTGTTTCTAATTGTTTTAAAATAACTCTCTACTTTTTTATTTTCGCTTTGAATTTCTGGCGGCTCGATTAGCCAAATTTCTACTTCATTTTTTTGTGCTAACTCTGCAATTTTTTTTAATAAAGGAATTTTATTAGATATTAAAGCTACAGAATAACCAATGCTGCTTTTGTCATATAATTTCACATTTGCCCAATCTTTACATAATAAAGTGTCCTTAGAAATGAGACTAGCGGATTTGCTGCCGTAAGAGTTAAAATCTGAGTATAAATGCTGATAGTGTCTCTCTTTAAAATTTTCCCACCTTTTCCACTTATACGGCGAGCGGAACAATTGCAAAATAGCAAGATAGTTTTTTGCTTTCAGTGTGGCGATTGAGACACGCATTTTGTCTTTCCAATTTCTTATGCCATCAATATTGTTTGCTAAAAACATGCCGTTTACGTCATCTTGAATTATAAAACTTGCCGCTTCTAAACAGATTATTTTAGGTTTTTTTGTTTTTAAAAGTACTTTGATATTTTCCACAAGGGTTTGAGCGTTCTGTTGTGGAATTCCAAGCATCCAAATTTCTTTATCAAACATTTTGCTTAACAGCTCGGCGTCAAAAGCAAAAAAGCTCACAGAACTTCCACAAAAAAGCATGTCTATTTGACCGGAATTTTTATTGTATATTTTATCCCAAGTTGGCGAATAATCTTTTATAAAGAATAATTTCTCAAGAGAGAAGATAACGAAAAGCAAAACAGCAATAAATACGGTGCATTTTAAAAAGTTAATAAAATTTTCTTTTTTTATTTTAAGTTTCATTGAAAATCCTAGAAAACTTGATATATAAAATTTTGCTCGACAAGACTTCCATACACTCCAAACATTATCACGAACAAAATTAAAGCTATATAAACAACCCAACGTATTAGCAAAATTTGCTTGGCAATTATTTCCCTAAACGACACAAATTGGCTTATGGATTCAAAGATACTAAAAAATATTATTGAAGTTACAGATAACATAAAATCATGCTTTGGCATTACCGCCGTAACTGAAAAAGACAGAAATTGCAATTTTAAAATTTGAAAAATCATAACAGCAATCGCTAAACAAGAAAATAAAAACAAAATAGTCCTATCGAATTTAGTCAGTAATTTTAAAGCAATAATTCTAATGTTTACGACTGTGAAAATAAGGAGAATTGCTAAAAGTATGTATGGACAACAAAAAGAAGCTATTTTTGAAAATATTTCAAATGAGCTTTTCATATCGTTTGCTCTAAAAAAAATACAACCTATGCAAAATAAAGTGAAAGTTCGTAAGGTTTGAAAACTTTTCCAAATAATGCTTTCTGTATTTATTTTTAAAAACTGTGTTGTTTTCTGGAAAATAGTTTTAAACATATCTGATAAAATTATTATAAAGCATGGAACAAAGCCTACAAGTATCACGTATTTCCAACCGTCGCCATGCCATAGTCCAATCAAAAACCAAACTACAAGCATAGAAAAGTATGTTTCAAAATTTTTGGCGGCTTTGGTTCCAAAAAGTTTTGCAAATTTGGCAGAAGCAAACATTAGAAATTTTGAAGCAAAAAACGGAAAAAACACATAAGATTTAAACCAATCAAAAAGTGTGATGTGCCAGCGTCTAAAAAATTCAGCGAAAGTTCTTGAAAAAAATGGTTGTTTGAAATTCTCATTCATTTTTATTCCAAACATTTGCCCAACACCTATTGCAATATCTACGCAACCTGAAAAATCGCAATAAAATTGAAAAGCGAAAAATATTGTAGCTATAACTAAATAAATTGCGGGATAATTTGTGTAGTCGTTAAAAATTGGATTTACGAATAAAGCGAGTCTGTCAGCTATCACCAATTTTTTCAATAAACCCCAAATTATTCTTTGTACTCCAAAAGTAAATTGTTGGTAATCAAAACAGTGTGCTTCGTAAAGCTGGGTTGCTAAATTATTGTAGCTATGTATAGGACCCACGGTTAACGTTGGGAAAAACATAGAAAAAAGCGATAGCTTAAAAAGATTGTTTTGCGGTCTGCATTTCGCTTTGTACACGTCTATCAAGTATCCAAGGCTTGCAAAAGTGTAATAAGAAATTCCTAATGGCAAAATAAGCTTTAAAAGTGGAAGCGAATAATTTGTTAAATGCAAAAGCGTGGCAAGGTCGTTAACGCTATGTGCAAAAAAATTGTAGTATTTGAAAACCCCCAGCAATACTAAATTTACAAGGATACAGATCAAGAAAGTTTGTTTTTTTTTACTACTTAAATAGAAAAATTTTTTGGCAATGTCTGGATTTAATAATCCTTTAATTTTTTGGTGATTATTTAGATTGCCGATGATAGTTTCTGACGACTGCTGTGACAGCTTTGTTTGTTCTAGTGCTATTTTTCCTACTACCAATGCGCTGCGCCAAACTGTGAAAGAAGTTATAAAAATGCACAAAAGCATCACATGGAATTCGACTGAAAAATAAAAAAATATACTTGCAGCAAAAAGAATGACCCACTGAAAATTTTTAGGTAAACAATAGTATAAAAGAAGCAGCACGGATAAAAAGAAAAAGAAATAGAAAGATGTTATTGGCATTTTGATAAGCTAACAGTGAGGTTATTTTTGCCATTCGGCAATTTTTTCAGAATATATTTCAGACAATCCTTCAGCTGCACTTTTATCTTTAGCTTCTGTCCAAATATGAAATAAAGCTTCATCAGGATCAGGAACCAAAAGAACCCAGCCATTGCTTGTAAAAATTTTTACTCCGTCTATAAGCTCAGCTTTTTTATTTTTGGTTTCTTCGATTGCATTTCGCATAACTTGTCCTTTTTTGTCCCAAGAACAAGAAACAGTTTTGTGAACCACATCAAAATAAGGAATTTCATTGACAATTTGCCCTAGTGGTATATTTTCTTTTGAGAGCATTTCTATGGTTTTGCCTATAGAGTACATGGCATCAAACGAGTTTTGAAATTCAGGAAATATAAAACCTCCGCGTCCATCGCTTATAAAAACCACATTATTTAACGCTGCCACAACATTTGCACTTTTTGAATTCATCGCAGTTCTTTTGACTGTAACATTGAATTTAGCTGCCATCTCGTCTATAACAGAAGAAATATTAACCGGCACTGCTATGATGGCATTTTGAATTTTATTTGTTTTCATAACAAGGTAAGCCATTGCTGCCGCCGTTAGCTCATCGCTAAGAATTTTTCCTTTTTCATCAACTAAAAAGAGCTTTTCGGCTCCGGAGTCTATTAAAAAACCGGCATCAGCTTTTAATGTGGAGACAATATCTGAAAGTTGGTTTAAAGAAGATGAAAACTCCTCTAAAGACTTGGTTATTTTCGAAGGGTTTACGAAAGCATTTAAAGCAACCACATCTATATTAAGCTCTCCTAAAATCGCTGGGAAAACCATAGACGCCGAAGAATTTGAGTAGTCTATAATTATTTTCTTTTTTGATTTTTTTATAACACTTTTGTTAATTGTTTTTAAATATCCACTCTTATAATAGTCTACAGCACGTGGTGGTATGACAATTTCTCCAACATTCTCCATATTCGCTCTTTTGAAGTCTTCTCTGAAAAAAAGTTGTTCAATGGCTTTTTCTTGACTTACGGATATGTTGCCACCTGTAGAGTTAAAAAAATTTATATCTATAACACGTGGATTAAATGGTGATTGACGGACATGTATTGCTCCAAACTCGCCATCATTTCCTATTTCATAGCGAACAACTGGAATAGGCGAACTTCTCAAATCTCCAACTTTTACGCCTGCCGATAAAAGACCTGAAACAATACTTCTGGTTATCATTCTGGAAGCTTTATTATCATCTCTTGAAGTTAAAACATAAGCATCTTCACCTGCAAAAGCTCCATAAGCAGAACCAACTTTAGCTGCAAATTCCGGGGTTATTTCTATATTGCCAAGACCTGAAATTCCATAAGCGTTAAATAAAGCTTTATTCCATTTTTCACCCCAAACAAGACTGCTTGAAAGAATTGACCCGGCTTCTACGGTTTTATGTGGCCAGATTCTCAAATTAGCTTTTATAGTTGCTCCTTTGCCGATTTTACTTTCGTCAGCTATAATTGACCCCACTTGCACTGCCACTCTATCACCAATGTGAACAAACGATCCTATAACATTTTCTTTAAGACGTGTTTTTATTCCTACAGAAACGTTGTTCCATATAATGCTTCTTACCACTTCAGCGCCTGCTTTTATTACTGAACCAGAACCTATAACTGAATGGGATATTACCGCCTCGTCTTCTACCACAACATTATTGCCTAGCAAAACTTCTCCGTGGATAGAAACATTTTTGCCTATAGATACGTTTTCGCCAACGTTAAGCACTTTTCCGCCAACTTCAAATTTTTTACCGTCAATTTTAATTTTTACTTTACTGTCAAGAACATCATAATGAGCAAATCTATATTCATCGTGGTTTCCTATATCTCTCCAATATCCTTCTGCGACATAACCATAAAGCGCTTGGTTGTTTTTAAGAAGCAAAGGGTACAAATCTTTTGAGAAATCAAAAGGTGTATTTTCAGGGATATATTCAAAAACTTCAGGTTCTAAAATATAAATTCCAGTATTTATTGTGTCTGAAAAGACTTCGCCCCACGAAGGTTTTTCTAAAAATCTTTCAACTTTTCCATTTTCAGCGGTAATCACCACGCCAAACTGCAAAGGATTACTTACTCTTGTAAGAACCATTGTCGCAACAGCTTTTTTTAATTTGTGAAATTCTACAGCTTTTGATAAATCAAAATCAGTCAAAACATCACCAGATATAACTACAAAGGTATTGTTTATATTGGAGCTTGCAAAACGCACGCTGCCGGCAGTTCCTAGATCAGACTCCGGACGAAGATATTTTATATCTACGCCTAAGCTCTTCCCATCTTTAAAATATCCTGAGATCATTTCAGGTTGATAATACAGAAGCATTGTGATATCAGAAAAGTTGTATTTCTTTAAAAGATTTATGATGTGAAATAACATCGGGTTGTTTGCTACCGGTGCCATAGGTTTAGGAACCGTGCATGTGATAGGTCTAAGCCGCGTTCCAAACCCACCAGCCATAACAACTGCTTGCATAAAATTCTCCCAGTATATATTTGCGACTTTGTCTTGCAAAACTCGGGCGGATTCTATTAAATGCGGCGAACTAAATCAAAATGGTGGCGTTTTTATGGCACCGTTATCCTTGTTTTTGTGCAAACAACTGTTTAAAATAGGTTTTGCGTGAAATTTCTTATGATTTGGTGAAATTTAAAATGTATGTAGAATAATCAGTTTTTGTTAGAATTATAGCTGAGAGGTCAAAAATTATGAAAAAACTTGCAGTTTTAGTTTCAGGGAATGGTTCTAATTTACAAGCTATTATAGATAGCACAAAATGTGGAATTTTAAAAAATATGGCAAAAGTTTGCCTGGTTGTTTCAAACAATGCAAATGCTTATGCTTTAGAAAGAGCTAGAAATGAAGCTATCAAAAATTTATATATAAAATGGAGAGCATTTGAAGACGACAGTTTTTTTGATAGAGAAATTTTGAAGCAGTTTCAGAATTTGAAAATAGATATCATTTGCCTTGCTGGTTTTAATAGGATTTTAGGAAAATCGGTTGTTAAGATATTTGATGGGAAAATTCTAAATATTCACCCGTCTTTGCTTCCAAAATTTGGTGGAAAAGGAATGTACGGGCGTTTTGTTCATGAAGCTGTCATACAAGCTGGGGAAAAAAAATCTGGGTCGACAGTTCATTTTGTGGATGAAAATTATGATACTGGTAAAATTATTATTCAAGAAGCTATTGACGTTTTGCCGGAGTATACGCCAAATATTCTTGCCAAAAAAGTTTTGGAAATTGAGCATAAAATATACCCCAAAGCTATAAAAAAAATTATAGAGAATTAGCTATTTTTTGGTTTTTTAGTGTTGAAATAGTTTTTTGTGTGTCATGTTTTGATTATTGTAATTCGTGCATTTTGTCCATGATTTTGAGCAATTTTTTGCGAAAATATTTTTGATTAAAACGCAGGATTTTAGTATTATCACGTTCCACTTACTTATTGCTTTATCTAAAAAAATTTAAAAAAAGTTAACAAAAGAGGTTAAGAATGGCTGAAAAACTTTATCTTGGCGTGGATATGGGCGGCACGCATATAAAAATAGCCGCTGTATTAGATAATGGAAACATTGTAGAAGAGATTGCAATTGATACAGACACAGCTGCTGATCCTAAAGCTGTGGTTAAAGAAGTGATTCAAGCTGCTAAAAAGTTTAAAACTTTTAGCGAAATTGAAAATATAGGTGTGGGAATTGCAGGTGACATTGAATATAAAACAGGTTTTGTACGGTTTTCGCCCAATCTTCCTAAATGGAAAAATGTGCAATTGAAAAAGCTTTTTGAACAATTAACACATAAAAAAACTTTAATAGATAATGATGCCAATACTGCTGCAATTGGAGCTTTTTGGCTTGATGATAAAGGAAAATCTGAAAGTTTAATTTGTGTTACACTTGGAACCGGCGTGGGTGGAGGAATAATTATCAATAAAAAACTCTATCACGGAGCTAGTGGTGCTGCTGGCGAGATAGGACATATTACCATTGATTTAGATGGACAAAAATGCAACTGTTCAAACCGTGGATGCATAGAAACTTTTGTCGGTGCGAAGTATCTTGTAAATTCAGTCAAAGCAGAGCTTAAAAAAAGCAAATCGGTAACTATAGACAAACTGACCAACAAAAACCATTTACTCATTACTCCAGAGATTTTGTTTAACGCTGCAAATTTAGGAGATAAAATTTCAAAAGATGCTTGGAAAAAAGCAGGCATAAAACTTGGAGCTTTTCTTTCCATAATTTTAAATTTTTTTAACCCAGAAACTATAATTTTTTGCGGCGGTATCAGCTGTGCTCATAAGTTTTTTTTAAAAATTGCTGTTAAGGAAGCCCAGAAAAGAGCTTTTCAATCGGCACTAAAAGCTTGCGAAATTAAAGTTTCCAAATATGGAAATAAGCTTGGAGTTGTTGGAGCCGCGATGCTTTCAAAACAGTAATTTTAAATGAAATTTTTTTTTCTAAAAGTTTTTTTTCCCAGTGTTTTTATTTTCTGTTTTTCAGTTGTTTCTGCTCATGAAATAGACATTAATGCTCAATATCTTGAATACGATGAAAACTGCGGGTCAATTTTTGCAAGGGATAGCGTAATTCTCCAATGGGAAAATAAAAAAATTTATGCCGATTATGTTGAATTTGTTCTTCAAAACAAAACAATGAAGGCTTTTGGCAATGTGAAAATAGAAGAAGACGGCAATATTATATTTGCAGATAGGATATTTTATAATTATGACGAAAAACACGGCGATATTGACGAAGCAGCAGTTTGTTCTAGCTTGGCTTTTATCCGTTCGCAACAGTTAAGAGGCGAAAGTAAAAATGTCTATAAAATGAAAAATACTGGCATTTCAAATTGCGATTTAGACGAACCACACGTTTGCTTTAAAGCTAAAAGCGGAAGACTTGCCATAGATGAGAGAATTACAATTTACAACCCCGTATTGTTTATCGGAAAAATCCCTGTTTTTTACCTACCGTTTTTTACGAAATCGCTTAAAGGTGGAAAAAGTTTTGGAAATTTAGATATAGAATTTGAACCCGGTTATACAAACGAGGGTGGGTTATCTTTAAAAACAACTTTAAAATATCCTATTACTAAAGAACTTGGAGTTAACGCAGTTTATGATTATTTAGGAACACGCGGCAATGGTTATGGAACCGAGCTTAACTATCATAGCAACGGTATTTCCGGCAATCTTTATGCTTATACGATAAGAGACAAGATTGCTCAGATGCAACGTTGGAGTATTCGTCCTTATTTTTGGCAAAGAATTGGGAAGTGGACTGTACGCTCGCAAGGCGAATTTATGAGCGATAGTAAATTCAACAATTATTATAATGACAGTTGGGAACGCGTCGCAAATATCTTAAATTCTTACGCTTCAATCTCAAGACAGGATTCATCTGGAAATTTAACAATATCAGCACAACGTTATGACGCCTACGATGCTAATAAACAAAAATATACTCTGGACTCTCAAACTTTACCAACAATAACTTATAGTTCTTATTCTAAAAAGCTTCTTGCAGGTATAACTGGCAGTTTTAATTTTAACTACAACCGTATGTATCAACAATCAGCAGGTGGTGATTATAAAAATAGCGGAAATTTCAGCTACTCTCTTATGAAAGATTTTAAAATCGCAAAACGTTTGACCTTAAAACCTTCATTAGCATTTAATGAAACATGGTCTGATAGGGATGAAGTAAATTTAGGTGATATTTTTAATGCGTACTACACTGGTTCACTAAATTCAAGATTTAGAGCGACAAGCTGGGTAGATTGGAACGTAAACTATTCAATTTCTGCACGTTCAAAAAAAAATTCTCTTTACCTCGATAATTTGGCAAACGATTACGGAATAAGCCAAAATGCTGTTTCTTTTTCTAATTCTATGTATATAGGTGAAAGGACTTCTATGCGAAATTCTTTTTCCTATAGTTTTTTGCAAAATAGAACTGATGAAATTTCACAAGAAAAAAAGTGGTCGCCAGTAGTTACAGAAATTATTTGGACACCTAAATATTATATAACAGCTTACATCAGGCAGTCTCAAAGTGTAGTTCCTGTTAAATTCAACGCTTTCCAAGTAGATGTCCAAATTGGCGAACTTGAAAAATTTTATTTCAATTTTGGTTCTTTTTACCAAAATTACGATACAGACTTAACAATTTCTGCACGTTCAAAAGAAATCGACAATAATTTTGGGATAGGTTTATGGTTAACGCCAAAATGGCGTTTTGATTATGACATAAGAACAACTATGTCTTTTGATAAAACTTACATAAGAATGAGCGAACAAGAGTTTAAACTCTACAGAGATTTACACTGCTATAATCTAGGCATAAAATGGACTATAAAAAACGGTTATAGTTCTTTCTTCTTGAAATTTGATTTGAAAACAAATATGCCTTTTGACAGAACAAAAAAGAACTTTGATAGTTCAGAGGCAATATTTTACCCTTGGCGTTAACTGCAAGGTTGGGTAGTTTTACGTTTACGATATTGTAGGAAGTTATAAAAAGTATAATTTTGGAGGTTTTTATGTTGAGATTTTCAACGGCAGGCGAGTCCCATGGAAAAGGACTTATAGCTTTTATCGAAGGAATTCCTGCAGGTCTTAAAGTAGATATTGAAGAAATTAATTCAGAACTTGCAAGGCGGCAAAGAGGTTTTGGCAGAGGACAGAGAATGAAAATTGAAACTGACACAGCAGAAATTATTTCAGGTGTTCGTCATAAAAGGACACTGGGATCGCCTATAACATTATTTATTGAGAACAAAGATTTTCAAAATTGGATTCCAGCAATGTCGCCTATATTAGATGAAGTAAGCAAAAATTCACTGACAAACCCCCGCCCGGGTCATGCGGATTTAGCAGGGCTTATGAAATATGGAGTTAAGGATTTTAGAGATATATTAGAAAGAGCATCAGCTAGAGAAACGGCAGCAAAAGTTGCTATTGGAGCAGTATGTAAGATTTTTTTGAAAGAATTTGGGATAAATGTGCGTTCTTTTATTTTGCAAATCGGAAATGTGACGGCAAAAATTAAATCTTTTGATGGCGAAAAAATTTGGTGCGATACAGAAAGTTCTGTGGTTAGGTGTCCTGATAAAGCAGCTGAAAAAGAAATGATAAAACTTATAGAAAAAGCCGCTTCAAATGGCGATACACTTGGCGGCAAACTTGCAATTTTAGTGAGCAATGTTGTGGCAGGTCTTGGCAGCCACACTCAATGGGATTTGAAGCTTGATGGAAAGCTTGCCCAGAGTTTGATAGCAATTCAAGCGTTTAAGTCAGTAGAATTTGGAGAAGGCACAAATTTTGCCGAACTTCCCGGTTCTTTAGCTCATGATGAGATTTTTCATGATAAAAAAAATGGTTTTTACAGAAAAACTAATCATGCAGGTGGCATAGAAGGCGGTATGACAAATGGCGAACCTATTTTTATTACTTGCGTGCTAAAACCCATTCCTTCGCTTGTTCGACCTTTGCGTTCTGTAGATATTTTCACAAAAAAACCTGTAAAAGCTGAAGCCGTGCGAAGCGATATTTGTGTGGTTCCCGCAGCTGGAATTGTAGCTGAAGCTGCAGTTTCAATAGAAATTGCAAAAGCTCTAATAGAACAATTTGGGCCAGTTTGCATGAAAGATATAAAGAATAATTACAATTTATACGTCAAAAGAATTAAAAATATATGAATTTTATTTTAACCGGTTTTATGGGAACTGGGAAAACAAAAACCGGGCAAATTATTGCCGATAAGTTAAAATTTCAATTTATAGATACAGATTCATTAGTAGAGTCAAAAGTTAAACTCTCTATAGGTGAAATTTTTGAGAATTTAGGTGAAAAATTTTTTAGAGAGTTGGAAAGCGAAATCATAAAAGATATGTCACAAAAGGACAGACTGGTTATTTCTTGCGGAGGTGGAGCCGTTTTGGATTTTCAAAATATAAAAAATTTGCACAAAAATGGAGTAATAATAAATTTAAAAGCTACCAGCGAAACTATTTTTGAAAGATTAAAAGATGACAACACTAGACCGCTTTTGAAATGTCAAAATCCATTAGAAAAAATCAAGGAACTTTTAAGCGTTCGAAAACTAGCTTATGAAAATTGTGATCTATCTTTTAGTACCGATTTTTTAACAGAAGCAGAAACTGCTGAAATAATAATAGAAAAAATTAAGTTTTTGTACCTTAATTTGTTTGAATCTATAAAATAAGGCGTTTATATGTTGTATGGTTGGAAACAACAAAATTCAGTCAAAATGGTAACTTTTGTAAATGGTTTTTGAAAAATTCAATATTTGTGTTA
>JAITSO010000007.1 GCA_031287735.1 Elusimicrobiota bacterium
GACCATATATTCATTTGTTTGATCAAATATAGTGACTTTAAGTGTCAAATCAACGAAGTTCGCCAAGCATGGAAAACTATGCAAAAAATTATTATATACATGAAGTGTTAAACTCGGGATGACAGTTTTTATTATATTCTACAGCTTACTAGAAGACAGAAACAAATTCTAAAAATGCTTGATTTAAGCGAAGAAGTCTTTGTAAAATTGATAAAATAGAAAGTCGATTATTTAATTCAGCCTGTGTTAAAAAAAATTCACGGAATTTTAGTATAAATTATTTTTGTTCATAGAATTCTTTAATATAATTTATTATTTCCTTTCTATCTGCTTTTATAGGGCCATAATTCTCCATTTTAAGAGATACGCAAGCTGTTGCAAAAAGAAGGGAATCCTCTACTGAATTGTTTATTCTTTCAGTTATGTATGCAGCGAAAGTTGTATCTCCTCTTCCACTCCGTCCGCTTAGATTTCTTGCTTTTATTGGGCATCGCTTTATTTCCTTTCCATCGAAAGAAATAACTTCACTATTGTGTGTTATTACTATTTCCTTTGCTCCCCATTCAAAAAAAAGACGTGCTGCTTTTTCCCGGTCATCTGTTTTTGATAATATTTCTGCTTCTGCTGCATCTGTTTTTAAATAGTCAATATATGGAAATATTTCCTTTTTTGTTTCCCAGTCTTTAAATGAAAGTCTTCCTGTTTCTAAATCAGCATGCCTTAAAAACCCTTGAACATCAACTGCAGTTTTTCCTTTTTTTGATAATTCAATTATTAATTCATCATCGAACTCTCCAAAAACTAATCCGCCAAAATGAAATATCTCGCTTTCAACACTTGGAATATCTTCTATTGTGAATTTGTCACCTTTACTTAAACAAATACATTCTCTTTTTTCTTTGTCTGGCGTAAAAAATTTATTTTGCATTGCTACTTCATTTTTTGTTTCCTTCCAAAATATATCTTCTTTTGGTATAACAAGAGCAGAAAGCCTTTGAAAACTATCTTTCTTGAGTTTTGTTACAACTCCTACATTATGCCCTAATGCAAAAGCGGCGGCAGATGAATAAGTTACAGCACCACCCAACTCAATAACCTTTTTGTTTTGGCAATCTATATTATTATCTAGAGAAATATATCCTATGCTTAAAATATCATACCTTTTTTTTTCCATATTTGAAAAACTCGCTTTAAATTATTAGTTTATAAATAATTATCCCTTTTAAAAGTTTTAATTAAAAATTTAAAGCTACTCTCATTTTAACTATAAAAATAGGAGTAGCTTTTTTTAATTATTGTTTTCTTTATCTATTCGTTATCATCATCATCATCATCATTATCATCATCAACATCTTCTTCATCGTCATCATAATTTGGATTCTTTACAGGAAGAACAAGATATTTGAAATTTTCAGGGCTGTCTTTTGGTTTAACTATTGTTGGTGTAGCATTCCCAGAAATTAAAATAACTATTTCCTCTTCTTTAATTGTTCTTAGTATGTCATATAGATAATTGCAATTAAATGTAATTGTTTTATCCTCGCCTTCCTTTTTGCAATCACATATTTCGTTAATCTTCGCAATTTCTGTATTTGCTCTTATTTTAATCTTTTCATCTGTTATTTCAAGTGTTACATAGTTAAAGGAATCGTTTCTTCTCTCAAAAAACAACATTGCTCTGTCTAATATTTTGACAAATTTCTCTTTTTTTAATGATACCGTAGACTCAATTGTTTCTGGTATTATTCTTTCATATTTTAAATATTCGCCTTCTAATAATCTAATAGTAATTCTTGTTTCTCTTATTATAAAATGACAAAAACTTTTCTCTGTTATTATCTTTACATTAGTTTCAGCAGATTTTAATATGGATGCAACTTCCTTTAATACCTTTCCTGAAATAACAACAGGATTTATATCCCTTTCTTTTCTTATTCCACAAGAACCTATTGCTAATCTATATCCATCCAAAGAAACAACATTAAGATTATCTTCTTTTACTTCTAATAACTCTCCCTTCAAAATTGGTCTTGTATCATCTGTAGAAATACAGAATAGTGTTTTTTCAAAAAGCTCCTTTAGACTCGCTTCCTTTATTTCATAAACTTCAGCACCATTAATTGCTGGAGCAAGTGGAAATTCTTTTTCATTTAAGCATTGTATAATACATTTATTTCTGCCATAAAAAACATTTATTTTTTCACCCTCTTTCAGAATTTCAATTTCATCTTCTTCTAATCTGCTTATAAATTCATTAAATAATTTTCCAGATACTACAACCTCACCCTCTTCTTTAATTGTAGCACTTATTTTTTTCTCAATAAGAAGTTCAGTATCAAAGGCAGTTAAGGTAATAATTTTGCCAAATGCAGAAATTTTTATTCCTTCAAGGATAGGAATGTTTTTGTTAGTTATTGCCTTAGAAACGATAAATAAAGCTTGTGAAAGATCTTTTGGGGCACAGTAAAAATTCATAAATAAAACTCCTATTTAGTATATATATTTCTTTTAAAGGATAGTATTAGTAGTAGTATAGTGTGTGGATAAGTGGACAACTCAAAATTTTAACAAATTTTAACAACTTTTCATAAATAAAAGTGATAAAACATATAAATATTGAAAATTTGTCTGTGGAAAACTTGTGCATAAGTAGAGGTATAGTTATACACAAATACACATTACTTAACAAGCATTGTTTTAATATCTTTTATTTTGCGAGCAATTTCTTTATTGTCTTTTAATTGATTAGAAATTTTGTCTCTAGAATGCATTATAGTAGTATGATCGCGTCCTCCGAAAATCTGACCAATATTGAAAAGTGGAACTGAAAGAAGATCGGTTATAATATATATAGCTATCATTCGAGCTTCAACAAGAGATTGACTTTTCTTTTTTCCTATAATATCACTTTTCGAAATACGAAAATATGAGCAAGTTGCTTCAATAATATCTGAGCTATCTACTTCAATATCAGAAGGAGCCGATGTTTTGAGAGCTTCTTTTGCAATTTCAATATCAGGAAAGGATTTGTTAACTAAAGAAGCGTAGAGATAAACCTTTGAGAGAGCTCCCTCTAATTCTCTAACATTAGAATCAAAATTTTCGGCTAGATAAAAAACAACTTCGTCTTGAACAGCTATTTTTTGGAGCAACATTTTGTGTTTTAAAATAGCAATGCGCATTTCTAAGTTTGGTGGAATAATATCGGCTACGATTCCACCTTCAAAGCGAGATCGGAGTCTATCCTCAAGTGTACTTAATTCCTTAGGTGGTCGATCACTAGAAAGAACAATTTGCTTATTTGACTGATACAATTCGTTAAAAACATGAAACAAAGCTTCTTGAAGGCCTGTCTTTTTTTCAAGGAATTGGACATCATCTAACATTAAAACATCAACGTTACTGTATTTGTTTCTAAAGGATATGAAATTACTATTCTTCTTATCTGAGCTTATAGAAGAAATATATTCGTTCGAGAACTTTTCTGTTGGCATATAAACAACGCGTTTACTAGGAAAGTTATCAGAAATATGATTACCAATAGCATGCATAAGATGAGTTTTTCCAAGACCAACACCACCATAAAGGAAAAGAGGGTTAAAACTCATAAATTCATTTGAAATTCCCGGATTTTGAGCAACAGCAATAGAAGCATGCTTTGCTAAACGATTACTATCGCCTTCAATGAGATTATCAAATGTGTATTTTTTAACAAAAGGGGACACAGAATTTTCTTTTTTAGAGGAGTTTGAATTTACTACAAATTGAAAATTGTGAATTATATCTGTATCGTCTGCTGAAAGAGGAAGATCGGAGTCTAAAACAAAGTCGACATCGGAAAACGATGTATTTACCACAGATAAAGCATCCTTGATTAACGACTTATAATTTTTAATAACTGTGTTGTGCGCATTTTTAGACTGTGCAAGTAAAAAGAAGACGTTATCTTTGACGCCGACAGGAACAAGCGGTTCAACCCACATAAGATATGCGATGGAAGGAATTTTAGAGGATAATTCAGCCTTAACTCCTTTCCAAATTTCATCAATATCAATCATGTCAACAGTATAACATAAAACAGAAATTAATTCAAAGAAAATGGTAGCAAAAGAAGACGATGCGAAGAATGCGAAGAATGCAAAATGAATTGTCGCAGAAATTAAGAAATTTTTATACCTGTAGAATGTAAAATGGATTGTCACAGAAAATGATAAAAAAAGCAAAGCTGAGCAAAATAATAATATGTTCAAAAAGAAGACAATTTTGATTTCTTTAATAATAGCAGTAGTGCTACTTTTCAATATGGAGTTTGGAAAAACAATAGTTGAAAGAATAACACAAAGCTTTTTACCAGTTTTTATAGGTGTTATCGGTGCAATGATACTAAATGCGCCAGTAAATATTATAGAAAAGCATGCGCTAGCAAGAATAAAGAGCAAAAAATTGAAAAGGGGAATCGCTCTTTTGATAACGTTATGCGTCTGCCTCGGAATAATAATATTGATTGCCTTAATAGTAGTACCTAGGACAATAGAAAGTATAGAGGAAATAACAAAAAAAATATCAGAAGTTGATACAGGAGTGCTAAGAAACTCAATTAAAGAAAACAAACTTCTAAGAATTGTATTTGAGAAAATAGCCGAGTTTTTGAAAACAGGTGCAGACGCAATTTCAAATATTTTAACCACCTGTATTGGAATAATAAAGGACACAGTTAGAGCGACAATCAACCTGGTCGTAGGCTTAGTGTTTGCTATATTAATCATGTTAAACAAGGATAGACTAAAGAACCTATGCAAGGAAATCCTTCAAGTAATTTTTAAAAAAACAACTTGCCAAAAGATACTAGCAATCATTACAATGGTAGCAGAAAAAATATCAAGATTTATAGGCGGACAAATCATAGAAAGTGTTCTTTTTGGCGGTTTTTGCTACCTTGCATTTTTAATATTTAAAATTCCGCACGGTTCACTTCTTGCAATAATAGTAGGATTTGGTAATATTATTCCAATTATAGGAGCATATTTTGCAGGTGCTACAGGGTTTTTGATAGTGCTTACAGAAAACAGTAAACTTGCATTTGTTTTTCTAGCAATAGTAATCGTAATACAGCAAATAGAGCAATTCACAACATATCCTTTAGTAGTAGGGCGACACGTGGGGTTGTCCCCATTTTGGATGTTTTTTTCGGTTGTTGTGTTTGGACGGATGTTTGGTTTTTGGGGATTGCTATTAGGAGTGCCAGTCGCAACAATTATAGACAATATTGTGAAAGTGATGATTTTAAATTGTGAAAAATCGCAATCACAAGACAAAAAGAAGGTTAAATTTCACAAACGACAAATTCTAGTTAAAGCAACCGAAAATAGACAAAAACAAATTAAAAAAGAAAGATAACATATTATAAAACGACACGAGGCTCCCAAATAGCGATGGAAAAACATTTTTAGTCAACAGGGGAATGCTTTTTAATATAAATAAATTTTCAGAAAGATAAACTAAAAAAGAAAGAAAAGGCCAGGAGAAGAGCTAAAAAATCATTCTTATTATAAATCAAAGAAGAAAGCGATGTACATCTTTAAAAAAACACACTAAAATCACCAAAAAAGGAGAAGCATTAGTGACAAACTTTTCATTCTTTAATACCGATTTAATAAGTGCCGTAAAAAAGGAAATAAAAGACATTTCTTTTTTAGGGAATATCTACTTACTTACAGAATCGATAGACCGAAAACTTGCAAAATCGCTAGCAGCCGCAGGACACCAAGTTTCGATCTACAAGAAAAACGAAGAAATTCCAAAGCAAAACGGACTGTTAATTGCAATTGGTGACGAGTCGGTTATTAATACTGCAAAACTTGAAAAGGCGAACAATATTCTGCTCGGCATTCCAGATGCACCATATAGCGAATGCTTTACCGCGCATGCATTCAACGGCGCAAATACAATTCACGCAGGACATGTAGACAGGTTGCTTGTTAGTGATAGTGCATTAAGTAAGCACACAATATTGTTTAACGCGCTACTAGGAGTATTGATGGACATAACGTGTGATTTAATTATTAACGATGAAAGGCACCAGCTGAAGAGGTTGAGAAAAATCGCAATGAGTAAAATTCTTTGTTTCTCGAACCCAATTGAAAACCTAAAATTTTTATGCAATTGTTATAGTGCGCTTGCAAAAGAAAGCATTATAGGTGCAACACAAACACTTTTTGCCATTAATAGAAAACGGGATGGAGGATTTAGCAAGGAGTTGTTGAATTTTTATACCTTATATTTGATATATTTAATGCTTGTATTATTCAAAAAACATGAAACAAGTCGAATAATGAAAGGGAACGATCAAGTACACCTGCGGGAGACTTTAAAAACTCAAAGCAACGAAAAAACACCATTCAAAGACTCCTTACCGCCAGCAGTTTTTACAGAAGCAAATACCAACATTTTAGAGCTACAAAAAATTTCGCTTGCCTTTAAGCAACGGTTTAAAGAAAAATCGGGGAAAATTCCAATAGTGTTTGCTCTGGAAAACATATTGATAACCGCACATTGCGCAGGTCAAGAAAACATCCTTTCATGGCTTTCAGACTGCGGATACATCAGTGGAATCATGTGTGCACTAAAAGAAAAATCTTATTAAAAGAAATCAACTTTAGTAAAGACTTTCTAATCTTAAGTAATCTAAAAAGTGCAGTTTGAGCACCACACTCCCGTATATAGAATTAATATAAAATCGATAGCCCAGTTGAAGCGCATTAAATTTAAAAATTTAAAAAAAGTACAGCTACAAAAAGTGGTGTTAGTTTTAATGAAATTAGACAAAAAAGCTCTAAAACACTACGAGGAGCACTATTAAAAATCTAAAATAAGATAAGTTAAGATAGATCAAAAAAAGGTTTTTAAAAAGCTGAAAACACGATGTAGCACACATATAAAAAACACTTATTCAATTAGAAAGGGGTAGTGTATCAAAAGCTATAAGAAGCTGCTCGATATGATAACGAAATACCGAAGAAAGCGGCTTTATTTTTTTTAGGATATATTTAAGAGGCATTTTCCACTTATCGTTCACTTAATAGACACCTTGTTAGAGTAATTTTAATGCCTTCAAAAGCTTATCTCATTTATTATCAATTTAAAGCAAGTTTTTAAAAACCCCAAGATAGAACAAGCGAATTTTTTCTTAGACTAAGTGTAGCACAGGTACTAATTCTGTAATTATTTGTGAAATTTTCTATACACCACTTGAGCTAGCAAAACAACAGTCATGAATTTTTTTCTAAATAATGTTATAATACATATTATATTTGGGAGAAAGGATGTGTCAAAGGAAATTTTCTGTTTGGGCCTTCTACACTGAATATAACTACTAGCAGGAATTTGATTTTATACGATGAAGTTAGAAAAAGTTCAATGATATAATTTTTGTAACATTGAGAGCAGTCGACTGATACAATGAAAATACAGATCGAAAAAGCATATAAAATTCAGTTAATGATGTTATAAGGGGACACACGCATGAGTGAAAGTTTCGATAAATGGTGCGCACAGTTGCTTGATACGGGAAAGAGCAACAAACTAATAAACTTTAAAGAGTCAAAACTGCGAACACTAGAAATTCTATCACCCGATCCTGACACTGTTTTTAGGAAGCTTAGAAATGGCAACAGATTATCATTTTATGATGTAGATGAATTTCTGACGAATGCAAACAACAATCAATACTTTGAAATTGATGTTGAGGAAAAAGATGGCGATAAGAAGGTACCAGCTCTAAGCAAAGCTCAAATTTACGACTTGCTTAATAAAAGAGTGCGTGCGACGGAGGTGTTGTCGTACAAAAAAGGATGCTTTCTTAGAAAAGTACTCCTAACACTTAAGAAACTTGCAAACGAGACATTAACCGAAAAAGGCATCAATATACTTTACATGGCATTTGGCTTTCTCAAATGGCGCGAATCAATAGATTCGAAAATTTGGTTCATTTCGCCTTTGAATCTTGTTCCGATTGCTCTTAAAAATACGGCTACAATCGAGCCGTTTTACGTGATGCAGTATGAAGACGAGGTTACAACAAATCCAACACTAACACTCAGGTTGAAATCTGATTTTGGGATAGAGCTACCTGATATAGGCGATGACGAGAATCTTTGCGAGCATTTATCAAGAATTCAAGACCTTGTGAAAAGCCAAGACTGGGAGGTTATCGCTACTACATATATTGGAACTTTTTCATTTCACAAGATTAACATGTATAGCGATCTTAAAGACAACGAAAGTAAAATTATTAGAAACGATAATGTGTCTAGGTTGCTAGGAGAAAAATCACACAGTGAGAGTTTAGAAGAAGCGGCACCAATAGAAGATTATTTTAAGTTAGGCAGGGAGCTCAATTTACATAATGTAGTTGACGCAGATTCAAGCCAGATAGAAGCAATCGCCTGGGCAAGTGCAGGGAAAAACATGGTTTTACAAGGCCCGCCAGGGACGGGAAAATCACAGACAATCACCAATTTGATTGCAGAGTTTTTATGCAATGGGAAAAAAGTTTTATTTGTGTCTGAAAAACTTGCAGCACTAAAGGTAGTTTCTAACAATCTTGAAAAAGCAGGACTTTCAGATTTTTATTTAGAGTTACATAGCAACAAAACAAACAAGAAGGATGTTATAGAAGAGTTATTTAGGACACTATGCCTTGATAGACAAAGCAGTAACGTTGATAAAATGAACGAAGAATTGACCGCTCTTTTGAATAGCAAAAGACAACTAGATGATTATGCGCTCACCTTGCACGAGAAGCAACCCGTTATTAACAGATCGCCCTATGAAATATTAGGAGAGATCTCAAAGTTTCGAAGCACACAAGACTTTGAGTATGTGATTACTGGAATTGAAAAAAGAGGGGTGGAACATTTATCAGAAGTTTTAGAGGTTATATTTAATTATCAGGCAAAGGAATATTTTTTTGGAAGTGATTTTAGGGAGAGTTGTTATTTTGGCTACACTAACACCGATACGTCATTTCAAAAAAGAACACAGGCAAAAAGGCTGTTTTCTAAGGCTAGAGACTTTTTAAAACCGATGTGTGAATTAGCGCAAGACCTTAATGATGCTTATAGCTTTTCTTTAAAAAACTTGCACGACATTGATAAAGCAAATTCCCTTCTAAGTGTGATAAGTAATCTTACATTTTTCGATAATGCATTTTTTAACAGAGAAAAATTAAAAACCGTAGTAAGACTTGTTACCGAAATAACAGAGATAGAGGAAAGTCTTGAAAAAAAGCGGAGACAGATATCATCTCTATTTGAGCTAAGTCTTTTTACCTTAGAAATCGATAGTCTTTTAAAACGCTTTGAGCGAGATTATCATTCCAAGCTTAGATTTTTGAAATCTAGTTATCGCAAAGACATGCTTGAGCTTAAAACATTTTTGACAAATTCAAAGTCTAGATTAAACTATAAAACCGCCTGCCAATACCTGAAGCTAGCAAGTGAATGCATAAAACTGCAAGATAAGCACGATAAATGTGAAAATTCAGTTTTTACTATTATAAGTAAGGAAGCATTCTTAGGTTCTTGGCAGACTAGCTTAAGCGAAATGATAGAGCTCAGGAATGCTTTAGTTAATGATGAGTTGTTTTTTCAGAGCATTTCAAGAGACGAATTTTTCAGAATCAAAAATGATATAGGGAATAAAACTGCAGTATATGAAGCATTTAACAAAACTAGACACGTCATTTGCGAATTGCAAAAGGATTATGCTGATGGCTTTGATTTGGACTTATACAATATAAGCGAATTTTCTTATAAGATGGAGAAGTGTACTGAAACGTTTGAGGAGCTTTTTGACTACTGGCTTGAATATATAAATATTATTAACAAATTCAGAGAGCTAGACCTCTACGACTTTATTGAAAATGCCATTGATGCTCAAATTCCAATTAAAGACTTAGATAAAACATTTGTCAAAATGTTTTATACTCAGTGGTTTTTATACCTAAAGCTTAGATTCAATGCACTTGGTAGTTTCAGTCGAGCATCGCAGGATAAGGCAGTTGAAAGTTTCAGCAAGAGAGACAAACTAAAATTCAAGATTTCACAGGCTCAAATAGTATCAAAGCTTTCGTCAATGCGCCCGAACGCATCAATTGCAGCAGGTGGTGGGCAGGTAAGTGCCTTGCAAAGAGAGGCTCAAAAAAAGCGCAAGCAAATGCCAGTTAGGGTTTTACTTAAAAGCATACCAGAATTAATTCAAACGCTTAAACCTTGCTTTATGATGTCACCACTTAGTGTTAGCACCTATCTAAGTGAGGATAAAATTAAGTTTGATGTTGTAATATTTGACGAAGCCTCTCAAATATTTCCTTGGGATGCCATCGGTGCGATATACAGGGCAAAGCAGGTAATAGTTATAGGAGACTCTAAGCAAATGCCGCCAAGTAACTTTTTTAATGCGGGAATTGAGGATGATAGTAATGAGGACGATTACGAGGATGATGCTCTAGACTTTGAATCGATTTTAGATTTGTGTTCTGCTACCTTTGAGCAGAAAAGTCTTAGGTGGCACTACCGCAGTCGTGTTGAAGAATTAATAGCTTTTTCAAATCACAATTTTTATCAGGGTGCTTTGGTATCGTTTCCGTCTAACAAAAAAGGAAACGATGATGGAGTATCCTTTCATTTTGTTAAGGATGGAATTTTTGACCGAAAGACAAGAAGCAATGTTAAAGAGGCTGAAAAAATTGTTGAGCTTATCTTTGAACATTTCGAAAACACGCCAAAAAGAAGTTTAGGCATTGTTGGTTTTAGCATAGCGCAGCAGACAACAATTGAAAACGTGTTGCAAAAATATAGAACAAAGGACGATCGATTTGCTGAGTTTTTTGAGGATAAACTAAACGAACCATTCTTTATTAAAAACCTTGAAACCATACAAGGTGACGAAAGGGATACTATCATTTTTAGCGTTGGCTATGCAAAGGACAGTGAAGGGAAATTCTTACACAACTTTGGCCCACTCAACAGAAGGGGTGGTGAGCGGAGATTGAATGTTGCAATAACACGAGCAAAATACAACGTTAAGGTTGTGTCGTCTATACGGAGCTTCGATATTGATTTATCAAAAGCGCATGCCGATGGCGCACGCTTACTCAAGGAGTATTTGGATTTTGCCGAGCGAGGGGTGGTTTCTCTAAATAGTAGCGTCACCATTAAGAATGAGACAGAGATAATTCAAGGATTTGAAAACGAGGTCTTAGAGGTGTTAAAAAGCGCAGGCTATAATGTTAAAAGTAAAGTAGGATGCTCGGTCTATAAAATAGACATTGCTGTAAGAGATACAGAAAACGATTCATATGTCTTGGCCGTAGAGTGTGATGGCTTGATGTACAAATTTGCAAAAACGACAAGAGATCGAGACCGCTTGAGGCAGGAGGTGCTAGAGCGTTTAGGTTGGAGATTTTATAGAATTTGGTCGACAGAATGGATAAGAAACAAAGCTCTCGAAAAGAGAAAGTTGTTAGAACATGTAGAAAATGCATTAAAAAACTTTAATAAATGCACTGATGGAAATGCAAATATTGTGCAGACTAATGAAATTGACGAAAACACATCAGCAGATGAGTTTACCATACATGAAGCGACAAAGGCGCAAGATCTACGAGAAGTGTTTATCGAATACAAATCCGCCAATATTGAAGAATTAATAAAAAAGCAAAAAGACAATCGGTACAACGCAAGATGTGCCTTTTTAGAGGATGTCATAAGGATCGAGGGTCCTATCATGGAAGAACTTTTATTAAAGAAGGTTGTTAGAGCGTTTGGTAGAGAAAAGGTAACATCAGTAGTTAGAGAGGAGTTTAATATTGCAATAAAGGGAAGTAAAGTTGCAAAAAAAACAAAAAGCGGCTTTTGGACTATCGATAATGGGACAATTTCACTACGAATTCCCCGTGAGGGAGAAGAAGGAAGAGAGATTCTAATGATTTGTATAGAAGAAATTGCCGATGGACTTGAGCAAATAATTCGATACAATGTCGGCATCTCAAAGGAGTGGTTGTTCAAAACTATTTCAAATCTACTAGGGTATGCAAGGCTTGGCGAAAGCATAACACAGCAATTAGAAATCGCTCTTGAATTGCTCATCAAGAGTAATAAAATCACAGAAAAAGATGGGCAATATCTCCTTTTTGAGAAAGCATTATATTAAACTAAAGCATGAATGTAGTCTTATTATTGATAAAAAGCACAAAAGGGAGGGGATAAGTGGAAATACTATTGTTGGTATTACCTGTCCCGTTAAAACTATGCTAAATTGCTTGCATAAGCCTTTGAAATTTGGTATAATAAGAGCATGGAAACAATAGAGATAATAGATTTACGTAAATGCAGTGATGAGGAAA
>JAITSO010000029.1 GCA_031287735.1 Elusimicrobiota bacterium
TCTACGATTTCTGTAACAACTCCGGAGCCTACTGTTCTGCCACCTTCTCTTATTGCAAATCTCAACTGTGTTTCCATCGCTACCGGCATTATCAATTCTATTTCCATTGTCACATTGTCGCCAGGCATCACCATTTCCACACCTGTCGGCAAATGGGCTATCCCAGTGACGTCTGTAGTTCTAAAATAAAATTGTGGCCTATATCCATTAAAAAATGGCGTATGCCTACCACCCTCATCTTTAGTCAATATGTATACCTGACCTTTAAATTTTTTATGAGGCTTTATAGAACCAGGCACTGCTATTACTTGACCTCTTTCCACTTGATTCTTTTCTATTCCCCTCAACAACATCCCTATATTGTCGCCTGCTTGCGCCTCATCCAATAATTTCCTAAACATTTCTATTCCTGTCACTACCGATTTCCTTGTATCTTGTATACCCAGTATTTCAACATTATCACCCACTTTTACTTTTCCTTTCTCTACCCTACCCGTCGCAACTGTTCCCCTACCTGTTATAGAAAACACATCTTCTACACTCATCAAAAATGGCTTATCTACATCCCTCTGTGGCAAAGGTATTGTCTCATCAACCGCATCCATCAATCTCAGTATAGAATCTACACCATCCTGTACACCCTGCAACGCTTGCAACGCAGAACCCCTAATCACCGGAGTCGTATCACCAGGAAACTCATATTTATTAAGCAAATCACGCACTTCCATTTCTACTAAGTCCAATAGCTCTTTATCTTCCACTGCATCGCACTTATTCAAAAACACCACTACAGATGGAACATTCACTTGCCTCGCAAGCAAAATATGTTCTTTCGTTTGTGGCATCGGACCATCCAAAGCTGAAACTACTAATATCGCACCATCCATCTGGGCAGCACCAGTTATCATATTTTTAACATAATCAGCATGACCAGGACAATCTATGTGTGCATAATGCCTTTTTACTGTAGAATATTCAACGTGGCTCACTGCAATAGTCACTATCTTAGAATCATCCCTTCTCCCTTGAGACTCTGACGCCTTTGCAACCGTATCATACGGAACATACTGGGCTAATCCCTTATCACCCAACACTTTCGTTATAGCAGCTGTCAACGTCGTTTTACCATGATCCACATGACCTATCGTCCCTATGTTTACATGTGGCTTGCTCCTGTCAAATTTTTCTTTTGCCATTTTTATCCCCTTGTAGTCTTATTACTCTTTTCCAGCAATTTGTCAGCTACTTGTTTCGGTATCTCTTCGTAATGCGAAGGTTCCATGCTATAATTACCCCGTCCTTGTGTTAGAGATCGCAATGAAGTAGAATACCCAAACATTTCAGCAAGTGGAATATTCACTCCTATATGTTGAATTCTATTTCTCGACTCCAAGCTAGAAATTTTTCCACGTCTTGAATTCAAATCGCCTATAACATCACCCATATATTCTTCTGGAACAATAACCTCACTCCTCATTATTGGTTCCAAAATAACTGGATCTGCTTTTCTGCATGCATCTTTGAAAGCCATAGAACCTGCTATTTTAAATGCCATCTCAGAAGAGTCCACTTCATGGAAGGAACCATCTACCACACTAACTTTTACATCGACAACCGGATAACCGGATAATATTCCTGAAGTCATGGCTTCTTTTATGCCCTTATCTATCGCTGGAATATATTCGCGTGGAATAACACCACCAACTATTTTATTAATAAATTCATAACCTTTTCCGGCCACCTGTGGTTCAACTATAAGAACAACATGACCGTACTGACCGCGACCGCCAGTCTGTCTAATATATTTAGCCTCTGCTTTTTGTGATATTTTTATAGTTTCACGGTACGCCACTTGCGGTCTGCCAACATTCGCCTCAACCTTAAATTCTCTTTTCATTCTATCAACAAGAATTTCAAGGTGCAGCTCACCCATACCTGCAATAATAGTTTGGCTTGTCTCTTCATCAGTCCTTACTTTGAAAGTTGGATCTTCCTGCGCCAAACTAGACAATGCTTTTGAAAGTCTCTCTTCATCAATTTTAGTTTTCGGTTCAATAGCAACATCTATAACTGGATCTGGAAAAGTCATAGATTCAAGAAGTATAGGGTTATCTTCAGCACAAAGAGTATCGCCAGTGGTGGTATCCTTAAGTCCCACAGCTGCAGCAATATCGCCGGCACTCACTGACTTCACTTCTTCCCTTGCATTTGAATGCATGCGTAATATGCGTGAAACTCGCTCCTTGGAATTTTTGGAGGGGTTATACACATAAGAACCGCTTTCAAGCGTACCAGAATAAACCCTAAAATAAGTCAATTTTCCTATGTACGGATCCGATTGAATTTTAAAAGCCAATGCACTAAAGGGTGATGCAACATCTATTGGTATTACATTTGTCTCGCCAGTATCGGGATTTATACCTCCAAAAGCAGCTCTATCAAGAGGTGATGGCAGATAATCGCAAACTGCGTCCAACATAGGTTGAATACCCTTATTTTTAAAAGCTGTCCCACATAGACACGGCACCAATTTCATTCCAAGCGTAGCTTCTCGTATTGCAGATTTAATTTGCTGCACACTTGGATCCCTTCCTTCCATAAAAGCATTCATGACATCATCATTATAATCAGCCACAAGCTCTATCAATTCACTGCGCATATGTCGTGCCTTCTCCTCAAATTCCTTGGGAATGTCAACTATATCGAATTTTGCACCAAGCTCTTCACCCGACCAAACATGTGCCTTCATCATAACTAAATCCACTACCCCCCGAAAATCAGATTCGGCACCTATTGGAATCTGTATTGGAATAGGAACAGCACCAAGCTTCTTTTTTACATCATCCACAACCATAAAGAAATCAGCTCCTATTTTGTCCATTTTATTTGAAAACACTATTCTCGGAACATTGTACCTATCAGCCTGTCTCCAAACTGTCTCTGACTGAGGTTCAACGCCATTTCCAGAATCAAAAACAACAACTACACCATCAAGAACTCTTAAAGAACGTTCCACTTCGACCGTAAAATCAACATGTCCTGGCGTATCGATGATATTCAACTGCATATCTTGCCACCTACAATAAGTTGCTGCAGAAGTGATTGTAATCCCTCTCTCGCGCTCTTGTTCCATCCAATCCATAACAGCAGCACCTTCATGCACCTCACCTATTTTATGAGTTCTACCAGTATAATAAAGTATTCTCTCCGTAGTCGTAGTCTTTCCAGCATCGATGTGGGCTGCAATTCCAAAATTTCTAATTTTATTCAGTGGACATTCTGCCATTATTTTTATCAACCTTTTTTATTAATTTTTTTATTACCACTTATAGTGAACAAAAGCCTTATTGGCTTCTGCCATCTTGTGTGTATCTTCCCTTTTTTTAATTGCGGCGCCCTCTTTCCTGCTTCCGTCAATTAATTCTTGAGCAAGTTTTTCATACATAGGTTTGCCAGTCTTATTTCTAGCTATCTCTATCAACCAATCAATGGCAAGCGTTACTGAACGAACTACTGGCACTTCTACAGGAACTTGATAAGTTGCCCCACCAACTCTACGCGACTTAACCTCCAAAAGGGGCCTTATATTTTCTATTGCTTTATTAAAAACCTCCAAAGGATTCGCTTTCGTTTTGTCCCTAATCACATCGAAAGAACTATATATAATCGACTCTGACACACTTTTTTTTCCTTCAAAATTTAATTTATTTATAAACCTTGAAACCACAACCGAACTGTATCTACAGTCTGGGTCAGGCAAACACCTTCTCTCCTTCGGCTTCAATTTCCTACGAGGCATATTATCTCCTTTAACGCAAAGTGATATGTTAATCCAACACCACACACAGCGATTGTAACTAATCTACTTCATTTTGTCAAGTCTTGCAAATTACGTCTATTTTACCGACGCTTTTGACCTCTTGGCGCCATATTTACTTCTAGACTGTTTGCGACCTTCCACCCCTGTGGTATCCAATACTCCCCTAACAATGTGATAACGAACTCCTGGCAAGTCTTTAACGCGTCCGCCCCTGACCAATACTATAGAATGCTCTTGAAGACTATGACCTATTCCAGGAATATAGGCCGTAACTTCATATCCACTCGCAAGTCTTAGCCTGGCCACTTTTCGCAAAGCAGAATTTGGTTTTTTAGGAGTCATCGTTTTTACTTGAACGCAAACTCCCCGTCTCTGAGGACAACTTTTCAAAGCCGGAACCCTTGTTTTTTTTTCAACACTTTTTCTTCCATTTGCAACTAACTGATTAATTGTTGGCATTGTAGATTTCCTATAATATATTTTTATTGTCAACTTCATTTTTTAAACGATACAGCCCGGTTCCAGCAGGTATTAGATGTCCAATGGAAACATTTTCTTTTAAACCCCTCAACATATCAACCTGTCCCAAAATTGCAGCGTCCGTTAAAATTCTTGTGGTTTCTTGAAAAGAAGCAGCCGAAATAAAAGATTCCGAAGATAACGACGCCTTTGTCACACCAAGCAAAACAGGGTGTGCAACAGGCATTCTACCACCACTCTCTTTTACAATTTTCCTTTCTTCTTTATATTTATCTTTTGAAATAATTTCACCATTGATGTACTGACCGTCCCCAGAATCCACAATTCTAACGCTAGACAACATCTGTCTAACTATTATTTCAATATGTTTATCGTTGATTATAACTCCTTGCAATCTGTAAACTTGCTGTATTTCATTCACAAGATATTCTTGAACTTCTTTAGGACCTTTAACTCTAAGAATATCATGCGGATTTATATCGCCATCGGAAAGCGTTTCGCCCTCTCGTACAGTATCGCCTTCATAAACTACCAGATGGTGACCAGGAGGAATAAGGTAACTTTTTGATATTTTTGTACTGTAATTTTCAACCTCAACACGGATGCTGCCCCTCGCAGTAGTGTCGCCTAGATGAACTATTCCATCAATTTCCGACACAACAGCCGAATTCTTCGGCTTTCTACCCTCAAAAAGCTCAGCAATTCTCGGAAGACCGCCAGTAATATCCCTAGATTTTGCCATATCTTGTGGGATTTTAGCTAAAACATCGCCAGTCTTAATAACGCTACCGCTATGAACCACTAATGTAGTACTCGCTGGTAAAGGGTATTCAGCAATCGCATTCTCACCATTTTTAATGATTATCTTCGGTATCCTTCTTTCTGAATGGTGTTCAATAATAATTCTCTCTATTTGTCCGGTTATCTTAGATTTTTCTTTATGCAAAGTAACCCCATCTTTTATATCTACAAAATGAACCACTCCATCAAATTCTGATATAATAGGTTTCGAATGGGGATCCCATTTTGCTATTAAAACATTCTTTTTTATTCCATCTATAGCATCCACTTTTACGTCAATTTTTTGTCCATCTTTCACTTCAACAACAGCACCATAAGGTATTTGGTGCACTTGCCTTCTATAAATACTAGATTCAGTATAGATAAGCTCTCCGTTTCTGCTGAGAACAACAGATTCGCCATCTTTGTTTTTAACAGTTTTTAAATTATGATAGTCTACCGTTCCGCTATTTTCTACATATATTTCTGAACGTGACACAACGCGGCTTGCAGCACCACCAATATGAAACGTTCTCAAAGTAAGCTGCGTACCCGGCTCTCCAATTGACTGTGCGGCAACAATTCCAACCGCTTCGCCCACTTCTACTTGTTTGCCAGTAGCAGGGTTTACTCCATAACATTTAGCACAAATACCATGTTTTGACTCACAAGTTAACACACTCCTAATGCCTATTTTATCTATTCCGGATTCTACCAACTTACAGGCTTTTTCATACGTAATAATTTCTCCACGTTGCACAATAATTTCATCGCGAACAACATCTACAACATTATCAAGAGCAACCCTTCCTATTACACGCTCATCTATTTTTTCAACAACTTCATCGCCGCTTTGCAACGCTCCTATAAAAACTCCATTGACAGTTTTGCAATCTCCTTCTCTAACAACAACGTTGTGTGCAACATCGATAAGTCTTCTTGTAAGATATCCAGCCTCCGCCGTCTTCAAAGCGGTGTCTGAAAGACCTTTACGACCACCGTGTGTAGAAATAAAATACTCTAATACAGTGAGACCTTCTCTAAAGTTTGATACAATGGGCGTTTCTATAATTTCACCAATTCCTCCGGTAAATTTTTTCTGTGGTTTAGCCATAAGACCACGCATGCCAGCAAGCTGTCGCACTTGTTGTCTTGAACCTCTAGCACCAGAGTCGGCCATAACAAAAACCGAATTAAACCTATTGCTACCTTCTTTATAACTCTCTGTTTCTTCTTTCCTCATTTCATCAAACATGATATCCGCAACCTCATCGGTGACCTTTGTCCAAATGTCTATAATTTTATTATACCGTTCCGATTCAGTGATAAGCCCCAATCTGGCTTGCTTCTCAATTTCCTTAATTTTAGCTTTTGCATCTTTGACCATTTTTTCTTTTTTTGGTGGAATGCTCATGTCGTCTATAGATATAGAAACCCCTACTATAGTGGCATATTTATACCCTATATTCTTAATATTATCCAATAATTCTACTGTTTTTTTCTGACCGAACTCATTGTAACACCTATCTACAAGCGTCACAAGCTCTTTTTTCGTCATACTTCTATTTTGATAGCCCATAGCGTAACCACCATTGTCATCTTTCAACAATTGCTCATTGAATACGACCCTTCCCACAGTGGTATAATTTAAAATTTCGCCGTCACTTTCTGTCTTGTAGTTCTTCCATTTACTAATATCATGTTGTTCATTGTCTTTGAGCTTCTTATCCCTTATATTCGTAATTCCCACAACTTTAATTCTCGCTTGCAAATCGACTTTTTTAGTCTGGTAAGCACTAATAACTTCATCTACTGAATAAAATATTTTACCTTCCCCCGGAACACCAATTTTTTCCTTTGTAAGGTAAAAGCAACCCAAAACTATATCCTGAGATGGAACAGCGATAGGTTTTCCAGAAGCTGGAGATAAAATATTGTTAGTAGACAACATTAAAACCTTCGCTTCGAGTTGCGCCTCCAAAGAAATCGGCAAATGAACAGCCATTTGATCTCCGTCAAAATCCGCGTTAAAAGCAGCACAAGTTAAAGGATGAAGTTGTATGGATTTCCCTTCTACTAAAACCGGTTCAAAAGCCTGAATGCCAAGTCTATGCAAAGTAGGTGCTCTGTTTAAAAGAACAGGGTGACTCTTTGTCACTTGTTCAAGGACATTCCAAACCTTAACGTCACCACGCACAAGCATCTTTCTCGCAACTTTTAATGTAATATTTTCTTGCTTTATCAATTCTTTAATAATAAAAGGCTTAAATATTTCTAAAGCCATTTCTTTTGGAAGTCCACATTGATTAAATTTTAAATTAGGACCAACAACGATAACGCTTCTCCCAGAGTAATCAACTCTTTTACCAAGCAAATTCTGTCTAAAGCGACCCTGCTTTCCCTTTAAAGTGTCAGAAAGAGATTTTAAAGCTCTATTACCAGCTCCTGTAACAGGTCTAGTTCTTGAGGCATTATCTATTAGAGCATCAACGGCCTCCTGCAAAAGCCTTTTCTCGTTGTTTACCATAACAACAGGTGCCTTTAACTGTTCTATGTATCTAAGCCTATTATTTCTGGTAATAACTCTCCTGTACAGATCATTTAAATCAGAAGCTGCAAAACGCCCGCCATCTAAAGCAACCAAAGGTCTCAAATCAGGTGGAATTACTGGTAAAACCGAAAGTATCATCCATTCAGGCCGGGTTCCAGAATTTAAAAACCCCTCTACAACTCTTATTTTTTTTACAAGTTTTGCTTTTTCAGCATCGGATTTTGTGTTCTTTATCTCAGAGTATATCTTATTTGCCTCTTCTTCCAAATTAATTTCCTCCAGAAGCTTCCTAATAACAGATGCACCAATATCAACTTTCAAAAGCTCGTCAAAACCATTTTGAATACTTTCTATATCCCTCTCTTCAAGCAACACAACTTTATTTGGAGAAGTAAAATACCTCAAAAAAGGTATATCTATTTTTGCAGTTTCTATTCTACTCAAATATTTCTCATATTTCTTCAAAGCCAACGGGGATTTCCTAATATTAGAATATATCTCAGCATCGTTTACGCCAAATATTTCAATTCTTACGCCTCTGTGAATGTCTGTAACAATTTTATCAGTGCCATCAAAGTATTCACTAAAAATTTTTTTAACATTATCAACTTCATCGTTCGTCATGTCAGTGTAATAATAGACAGAATGGGGTTTAAAATAAACCTTGTAATACGCCACTCCGTTATTTATGTTAGCAAGTATTTTACCTACAGCTTCGTCAATAGAAACACCTGATATCTCCGCTTGTTCTTTTACAATAGATTTCAACTGTTTTTTAGCCTTCACAGAATCGGAATCAATAAAAAATTCTTCCTTTACCATTCCGTCGATAACATTTTTGAATTCTTCACCAGCAACAGAATCCATTATCCCGTATTTAAACAAAGTAAATTCGTGTTCTTTCAAAAGTTCGCCCTTTAAAAGGATGGCAAACATACCATCCTTACACTTAAGTGTCTCTGTAACAACATATTTATTATAATAAATTATCTTCTCTAAGTCCGAGATTCGTATATTTAGAAGTATTCCTATTTTAGAAGGTGATTTCCTCAAAAACCACAAATGTGCTACTGGTACCGCGAGTGAAATATGTCCAAACCTCTCCCTACGAACTTTTGATTCTGTAACCTCAACTCCACACCTGTCGCAAACAACACCTTTATGCTTTATATATTTGTATTTTCCACAATGACATTCCCAATCTTTAGTAGGACCAAAAATTCTATCACAAAACAAACCTTCTCTCTCAGGTTTGAAAGTTCTGTAATTTATAGTCTCTGGTTTTTTTACCTCTCCATATGACCACTCTTTTATTTGTTCCGGACTTGCGACAGTAATTTTAACAGCATCAAAAGAAGCAAAAGCAAACTCCATACTCTTCTTTTTTTGGACTTGGAAGCTAATTCTAGCCATTATTTGCACACATCCTTTTCGATATTTTTATGTCTCTTACTAAATTTAATTTTTATTCTTCGTAAGCTCTATATTAAGACTCAAAGCTTTAAGTTCACTGACCAATACTCTAAAAGATTCGGGAATTCCCATCTCATAAGCAAAAATACCTTTTAGTATAGAGTCATACATCTTAATTCTACCATCTACATCATCCGACTTAACAGTTAAAAATTCTTGCAAAATGTGTGCAGCACCGTACCCTTCTATAGCCCACACTTCCATTTCGCCAAATCTCTGTCCGCCAAACTGTGCTTTTCCACCTAAAGGTTGCCTAGTTATAAGCGAATAAGGACCGGTAGACCTAGCATGCATTTTATCTTCGACAAGGTGATTTAATTTCATAACGTACATAACCCCAACCGTCACCTTCTCCATAAAAGACTCGCCAGTTCTCCCATCATAAAGTGTAACCCTGCAATCATCATCAGGCAACGATTCAGCTCTAAATTTTTCCAAAGTTGCTTCAAGTTCGCTACCTTTTATACCCCTGCTAATCAACGACTTCTTTTTTGCAGCAACAAGATTTTCTCTAGCCTGACTTACGTGTTCCTTTACTTGGTTCTCGCTAGCACTATCAAACACAGGCGTTACCATTTGCCTATTCAACTGATATCCAGCCCAACCTAGCATAACTTCAAGGAGTTGTCCTACGTTCATACGCGACGGAATTGCGAGCGGCGAAAGAATACAATCTACTGGAGTTCCATCAGGTAGTCTGGGCATATCGCCAACAGGCAAGATTCTTGCTACAATACCTTTGTTTCCGTGTCTTCCAGCAAGTTTATCGCCTACTTGCAACTTAAGTTTTGTTGCAACGTAAACTTTCACTATTTTGTTAATTGTCACAGGCAAATCATCGCCATTCTTAAATTTATCTTTTCTAGAATCAAAATAGCGTTTCAAAGTGTCTTCCTTATACTTAAAAAGTGCTTCTATTTTATTTATATCCACTTTTTTTGTAGCCGCTAGCACCTCTTTTTTTTCTTTAGCAAGATGCACCTTTGCGACAGCATATTCACCACGAATCTCATCCAACTGTTTTTTTCTTTCTTTTTCAGAAACTTTAGCAAGCCACACAAAAGTTCTAACAGCAATAACTCTACCAGAAACACCAGGTGGAACCCTAGCAGACGAATCTTGAACATCATCAGCTTTCTTTCCAAACAATGCCCTTAACAGCCTTTCTTCTGGAGTGGTCTGTTGATCTACTTTTGGCGAAGTCTTTCCAACCAATATATCACCTTTTTGAACTTTTGAACCAACCTTAATAACACCGTATTCATCTAAATTTAACAACTCTTCATTTCCAACATTAGGTATATCCCTGGTTATTTCTTCTGGTTGTCCCTTTGTCTCGCGGGCCTCAGCCTGAAACTCCCTTATGTGTATGGAGGTAAATTTATCATCTTGTATAAGTTTTTCAGACAAAAGCATCGCATCTTCAAAATTATACCCATCCCACGGCATATAAGCCACTAATAAGTTTTGACCCAAAGCGAGTTGTCCACCACTTGTAGCTGGGCCATCAGCAACTGTTTGTCCTTTAGCAATGCGATCTCCAACCTTAACAAGAGGTATATGATTTATACAAGTATCTTGATTCGAACGAATGTACTTTTTCATAGTATATTGGTCTATTTTATTTTCGCTAGTATACACTATTATTTCATCCGAAGAAACCGACAAAACTTCACCGTTTGTTCTAGCAATCACTACTGTGCCAGAGTCTCTAGCAACTTTTTCTTCAATTCCTGTAGCCACCAACGGGGCTTCTGCAACCAAAACTGGCACACTTTGACGCTGCATGTTGCAACCCATCAAAGCACGATTTGCATCATCATGTTCTAAAAAGGGTATTAGCCCTGCCGAAACAGATATAACCTGCATAGGTGAAACATCCATATACTGTACTTTCGCCGGGGGTTGAAATTCAAAGGAATTACCTCTTCTTCCGTGTACTAGATCAGCTATAATTTTTCCATTATTGTCCAAAGAGGTATTTGCCTGAGCTACAAAAAATTCATCCTCTCTATCTGCTGTAAGATACTCTATTTCATTGGTGGCAACACCATTGTCAACTTTTCTATAAGGTGTCTCTATTAATCCATAAGAATTTACTCTCGAAAATGTAGAAAGCGATGTTATTAACCCAATATTCGGACCTTCTGGCGTCTCAATAGGGCAAATTCGTCCATAGTGCGTGTGATGCACATCGCGAACTTCAAAACCAGCTCTTTTCCTGTTCAATCCACCAGGACCCAAAGCTGACAAGCGACGCTTATGGGTAAGCTCTGCAAGAGGATTGATTTGATCCATAAATTGCGATAATTGTGACGTCCCAAAAAATTTCCTTATCTGAGCAATAAATTTTGATATATTAACAACAGAACGCGGAGTAATATTTTCTTTATCCTGATTATTTAGTCGTTCCCTTACAAACCTCGCCATTTGAACAAGTCCAATTCTAACTTGATTTTCAAGCAATTCGCCAACTGATCTAACACGTCTATTTCCAAGGTGATCTATATCATCGGTTCCGATCTTAATAGTTTTTCCATCAAATGCAAACTCCGCGTCTCCATTATAAAGTGTCAACAAATATTTTATAGTAACTACGATATCCTCTTTAGTAAGCGTTCTATAGTCGTCAGAAGGAACGCTCAAGCCAAACTTTTTCTCATAAAATTTAAAAATAGGCGATAGCTTCCTTGTTATTTTGAATCTTCCAGTAGTAGTTAGATCGTACCTCCTTATAGAAGTGAATAGCAGCTCCTCTAAAAATCCCTGTGCACGCTCCTGCACAACAAATTCTTGGTGCTTCAACGACCTGTATATATACCCTACAGCATCTTTCTGTGTTTTAGTTCTATGATCCTCTTTCTTCAAAGTTGACGCAATTGAATTATCTTTAAGAACCAGCACAGTAGAAATACCCTTTTTTTGCAATTTTTTTATCATCTCTTCCCTAATTTCTTTTCCAGACTCCGCCATGATTTCCCCAGTAGACTCATCGTAAATATCTTCAGCAAAATATTCTACATTCGGCAACGCCAACAGAATGCTTTCAAGCGTTGCTTCCTTGGATTCCTTAAACAAAGACAATATTTCGCCGTCATGTTCAAAACCTAAAGCACGAAGTAGAATTGTAGCCAACATTTTTTTCTTACGGTCAATACGCACCCACAAGATTTCATTTTGATCAAATTCAAATTCTATCCAGGCACCTCTATACGGAATTATTCTTGCGTAATATAGTGGCTTTCCGAAAACACTGATTCTTCTTTCCTCATCTTCCTCAAAAATAATGCCGGGCGAACGGTGTATTTGACTAACAACAACTCTTTCAGCACCATTAATGACAAAAGTAGCGGTATCTGTCATCAGCGGGATTTCACCAAAATAAACATCCTGCTCGGACAACTCTTTTATTTTTCCATCTTCTTTTCTATGCGAGAGTCTCAAAGTTACAGTCAAAGGAGCAGCGTATGTTGCATCTCTTGCAACACATTCTGCAACCGAATACCTTGATTCTTCTAGAGCATAAGAAACGTATTCCAATATCAAACTCTCATCCGAACTAGTCAAAGGAAAAATATCTTTAAAAGCACCTTCAAGTCCAAACCACTTCCTCTTGTCAAATTCAACATCCTTTTGCAAAAAACTAACAAACGAATCTTTTTGCATCTCCAAAAGGAGAGGTGGCTCCACATCAACTTTGATTCTACCAAAATCAATCTTATCCATAGTTTTTCAACCTACTCTTTGTTATTTTGTTATTCCATTCGTTCTTCATGCAATCCGTACACAAACTAAAGGTAGCATGATACTTTAAGCAAAAACAATTGTCAACGATGTGGTATGCAACAACAAGCACTTCGCCGACTAGTAAGACAACAACCCTGAACCTATTGGTTTAAACTCACAAAAACAAGAAAGTAAATACTGAATAAAATGCAACATCAATAAAGTTATATTGCCACCCAACTTTAATGTGGCTTACTACACCGCACAGTAAAATTCAGTTGAATGCGATTAGTGCAACAATAATTTTTACTACTATCCCAAAAATTTATGATCAACCACCACTGGTCGCATCACTCCGACGTGTTCTGACAGCAAGCTACTGTTTCCATTACCGCATTATGCATTTATACTGCACTTTCATATGTCATTCCAGCAAGCTCATTAACTGTGCTTTCTATTCTGTCTATGCCAGTATTAGTCGGCTTCACCAAATACCATTCGCTTCCATAAAACATTTATCATTGATAACAGTTACTCCTTTTTCCCTTGCTTTTTGCGTGGCAGTCTTCGACTGGGAACCTGGTTGCATCCAAATCTCTTTTATCCCACTTGCAATAGCCGTCTCTGTAATTTTTTCTGTAACAACCGGTGGTACAACAGTGAGTATCACGTCCGGCTTTTGTGGCAAATCTTTTAAAGTTTTGTAAATTTTTTCACCATCGACGCTACCATCCTTTATTCCGACAGCTAAAACATTAAAGCCACTTTTTAGCAAATCCTTTAAAATTCTATATCCAAATTTTTTTGTATTTTCAGAAACTCCCACTACAGCAATAATTTTATCTTTGTACATCATCGCTTCCTCCTAAAAAGATCGGTTTTCAAAGAAGTGACCCTGTCTAAAAAAATCTTTCCGTTTAAATGATCTATTTCGTGCTGAATAGCTATTGCTTCAAACCCTGAAGTTTTTAAAATTTGTTTTTTTTCATTTAAATCCAAATATTCAACCTCAATTTTTTTCTTACGTTCAACCTGACCCAAAAAATCAGGAACGCTTAAACAGCCTTCGCGGGAGCTTAATTTTCCAGAAGAATATACAATTTGAGGGTTTATCATTACAATAGGACCATTGTTTTTATGTTCTTTGAAGCTTTGCGAAACGTCTGTAACGACAATTCTTTTTAAAACTCCCGTTTGTACGGCAGCAATCCCAACACAATTCTTGTGAAAATAGAGAGTTTTTTTTAAATTATTGACCAACGTTACCACTTCTTCGTCTACATTTTCTATTGGTTGCGAAATTTTTCTTAATAAAGGATTGGGAATAGTTATAATTTCCGATATGCTCATGATTTTAAATTTTCGAAGTTTCGGCTTTGTTTAATGAAATGGAAACATCCAAATTTTTTGCCAAAACATTTAATTCTTTTGAGATAATTTCGATACCAAGTTTTTTGGGAATTTCTGTTTCTATAATCATTATATAAACTTTGGTGTTTTTATTTTTTAAAAGAGAAGTTTGAACATCTGTGATATTTATTTTTTTATTCGCAAGATATTGGCAGACATTATAAACTATTCCGGTCTTATCTGAACCATACACAGAAATTATAAAATTATCGGCAATAATTTTTTTCTTTAGCACATAATTTATCGGCGAATAAGAAAGTAAAATTCCAAGAGGAGCGGTGTTTTTTTTAAGCTGTGAAAATAAGGTTGAAACTGATAACTTTTTAGGCAAAGTTATAATTAAAATCATTGCAAAATGTCCAAAAAGAATTGTCATTGTAGAATCTTCTATATTGCAATTTTTGTCTGCTAAAACTTTTGAAACAGTGCTGACAATGCCCAGTTTATCTTTGCCTATGGCGGTTAAAGAAATATAGACTGCCATTTTCACCTCCCTAATTTGAGAATTTACGCAAAGTTTTTAGCACATCGGAATCTTTAACATCGCAATTTAAAGTTTTTCCTATTTCTCTTATGAGAACAAATTTGATGTTGCCGTCAACCGCTTTTTTATCTTTCTTCATGAGCACTAAAAAAAAACTAGGATTAAATTTAATCTTTAAATTAAAATTTGCGTTTTTAAGAATTTCTTCAATTTCTTGCAAAACTTTAAGTTTGCAGATTTTCATATCTAAAGAGAGTTGAGTGGCAAAAAGCATTCCAATAGCTACCGCCTGTCCGTGTAAAAATTTTTTATACTTTGTTGCTGTTTCAAGAGCATGGGCAAAAGTATGTCCAAAATTTAAAACAGCTCTTATGCCTGTAATTTCTTTTTCATCTTTCTCTACAACATTTGCTTTATAACTACAGCTTTTAAATATCAAATAATCAAAATTTTTCAAAGAAATTTCTGACCTTAAAATATTAAGCAAAAAATCGTAAAATTTTCTGTCAAAAATAAATGCGTATTTTATGATTTCCGCAAGACCATTTTTGGTATGTTCAACAGGCAAAGTTTCTAAAAATTTAGAATTTATCCACACTAACTTCGGTTGATAAAAAGCACCAGCAGTATTTTTGCCGCCTTTTGTATTTATGGCGGTTTTTCCTCCGACAGAAGAATCAGTCATAGCAAGTAAAGTTGTGGGAATCTGGATAAAATCAATCCCCCGCATATAAGAAGCTGCAAAAAAACCTGCAATATCTCCGACGACACCGCCGCCTAAAGCTACAACGCAGGACTTCCTATCTATAGAAGAAGCTAAAGCTTTATCGTATAAAAACGACAAAGTTTCTATGCTTTTCCCTATTTCGCCTGGGGTGATGGAAACATGCTTAACATTAAAAAAGCCATTTTGTAAAAGCAGTCTGACAAAAAATTTCAAATGTAATTTCTCAACATTTTTGTCGGTTATTACAAATAAAGTTTTTGTTTTAGCAACTTTTTGAAACTGCGAAATAAAATCGCTGTGATTTTGAGATACGACAATGTCATACTTGCAAGATTTTAAATTAACCGTTATTTTATTTTTCATTAGTGCTTTTTCCCTTAAGGCTGGATATCGTGCTTGCAATGCACGCAATAAAATCTTTTTTGGCTAAACGCTACGTTTTGCAATTAAAAATTTAACAATACCGACATATGTGTCAAAATGTAAACCACACATTTTCACCAAATAATAGTTCTACGGTTCTGTTATACAAAACTTCAATTGTTAAAATGATGTCTATGGTGGTGTATGCAGTCAAAAATTACTTACTTTTCGCAAAAAGCATTGCACGGTTTATTTCTTGTTTTATTTCCTCTATTACTTCTTTATTTGCTATTTCTTTTTTGTCGCCATTTTTATTTGAAAAAATATAAAACACTTTCCCGCCATATTCTTTCTGGAATTTCATATGTGTTTCTTGCTGCAAAGAATACTCTTTAAAAATTTCAGGCAGTTGAATATTTTTATTGATAGGTTTTATTTGCAACCCTATATAATGATTATCTACTTGGATAAAGAAATCAATATTGTATAATCTGTCCCATTTGTCAGGGGCAGGTTGAATCTGAACGCACAGAATTTCTTGCAATTGTCCGTATATCGTTTTTATTTCAGTTTGGTAGCCGTCAAATGTTCTGTCTATAACGAGTGAAATCAAATAGTCTATGCAGTCTTGCTCTGTAATTTGTTCTATTTCAGCTTCTAATACCTCTGTAATTTTTATATAAAGTTTTCTACCTAGTTCCCGTATATGCTCTCTGCTTTTTATATTTTTAAAATAATAATTGCACCACTGTTCAATTGTTTTAGGACAGCATTTTCTTATAGATTCAGATACGGCGCCGACATTTCTCTTGAAATTTAACTGAAATCTATTTACTGCAGAGTTTAAAATCCATTCTTTAGCCATAATTTTTGTAATTGTAAAAATTTATTTTTATACTTGTATTCAAAATTATTGTCAGGCAGCGCCATTTTTGTTTTAAGCAAACAGGCATTAATAAAAGTTTTATTTTCTAAATATAAATATGCCATCAAATTATTATCTATGTCATATTTTACATTATCATACCTTAAAAATACTTTCTTGCCTTTGAGCTTTTCTATTAAAAATTTCCTTGCTTGTTCGTTGAGAGCAGGGTTTAGCTTTATTCCTATAAGCCTTACTGTTAAATTATTATTTAATCTGACAATTTCAGGAGATATGACTTCTTTTACAGAAAACAATTCTTCTCTTGCAGTCTTGCTGTCTTTATCTATTTTAGAACCATATTGCAACTTTTTGACATCAACTTTTTTATCAAATTTATAACAATCAACAAACTTATATGGGAGCTTGCCATAATCTGCCTGCGCCGTTTTTTGTTTTATAATTTTAATATTTGCGTTTTTGCCTATTTTGTTTTTTATAATATTTATGAATTCAGAGTTTATTTCATATCCGGTAGAATTTCTGTTTAGATTTTTAGCTGCAAGAGAAGTTGTTCCGCTGCCGGCAAATGGATCCAAAACAATCTCATTTTCAAAAGAAAACATTTTTATCAATCTTTTCGGGAGTTCTTCAGGAAACATCGCCAAATGTTCTGTTTGTTTAGCACCTTTAAAATACCAATGGCCGCTAAAAAATTCATTCCATTCCTTTGTTGTCATAATTGAATTTTTCTTTTGCTGCACCTGCGGCTTGGGCGCTTTGCCTTGTTTTTTAAAAAGCAAAATATATTCATAATCCAGTTTTACAATGCCGTTTCTCGGATAAGGAAAACTTCCCATTATACTTGCTCCGCCTGTAGTATTCATAGTTGTTGTTTTTTGCCAAATAATTTTACCCATAAAATCAAAACCTATTGTCTCGCAAAAGCGGATAATTTCAGAATGTATGGGGATAACTTTATAACGTCCATAATAAACTGAACGTGCAAATTGATCGCCGATATTAATACACAGCCGGCAGCCATTATGCAAAACTCTAAAAGCTTCCTGCCAAACAAGATTTAAGTTATTGATATACATTTCATAGCTATCATTAAAACCTATTTGGCTATTTCCGCCATAATCTTTTAATTGCCAATAAGGCGGGGATGTAATAATTAAATGAATGGAATTATCTTTAAGTTCTCTCATATTACGGCTGTCGCCGTTGATGATTTTGTGATTTGTAATTAGCATTTTTACCTTTTAATGCAGCTATAATGTAAACATAACAAAAAACGCACATTGTTTTTTATAAACCAATGGCATAAAATGTCGGTTTTATTCACTTACCCTCTCTAAAATTGCAATGGCTCCGGCATATTTTTCAACGTCTTGAATTTTGCAAAAATCGACAAAATTCGTCTTAAGATTAAGATTAAGCCATAGATATCAGATTAAATTGCACTTTTTCCAAACATTAGAACTTTCCATGCAGAGATAGATCTTCGTTTTTGATTTTTTTGCATTTATTATTTTTGTCATATATTTATAAATTTCAACTCTGCTTTCGCTATCGTATCTTAATTTATAGTCTTTTCCTAAAAGAAGCTCCGCATTTAAAATATCGCTTTGTGGAAATCTATTTTCAATAACTGACTTTAAAATTGCAGGCATTCTTAACGTGCCCAAACTTATCCATTTTATTGCAAAATTTGGGACTATGTCAAAAATCATATCCACAATTTCTTTGTAAGCGTTTTCGCACCCATCAAATAAAATTATAGGGTCAAAATGAAAAGCAACGTTAAACCCCGCTTGTGCACAAAGTTTGGCGGCATTTAGTCTTTCAATAATTTCAGACGTTTTAAATTCATTTTCTTTTTGAATTTTTATTGCGTTTACGCTCCAAGCAGCAGTTATATTCTGGCAACCGCCGCAAGAGAGGAGATTTTTTATATTTACACTTTTCGTTTTAAATTCAAATGTAATATCTTTGTTATCTTTAAAGAATTCTATTATAGGTTTTGAAAAACCTGTTATATCGTCAAAAATTAAAGAATCTGTCCATTCACCGCTGCCTACTCTTTTATAGTTAAACAGCGATGACGTAGAAGCGGTAATTTTTTCAGCACAAAGATAATCTTTTATATTGCACGGCCAAATAATGCCTGACACATTCTGATACCCTTGCAAAAAACAATAACTGCATTCATATAGACAGCCCATACCTAAATTCATAATGTGATAACCGCAATTTATCGTATGAGAAGAACAAGGACACTTTTTAAAGAAACTGTATTTTTCATAAACAATAAATAAATTATCCTGCCGCTTATTATAATCGGCAATGGAATAATTTTTTGTTTTCATAAAATTCTTTAAAGAATCTATTTCTATAAAATTTGAATTTGGAAAAGTTTTTTTTACTTTTGATAAAAGTTCATAATTTGCAGCGAGGGATTCGTAGTAGACATTTTTAGGATTAAACTTCTTATACGTGGTGTCAACTGCCAGACTTTCATCTAAACTATATTGTGGAAAATAAAAAGTGCTTAAAGGAACTTTGTTGAAGTTTTTAGGATAGCGGCGGGCTAAAAGATTTTTTTTAACATTTTCGTAATTTCTTCCAAAATCTTCATTTAAAAGCTTTTCAATAGAAAGCTTTTCAACCTTTGAAATTTCATTCAACAGTCTTTCTACTTCGCGCAGTTTATTTATGCCGAATTTTAAAAATTTGTTTTTTATAAGTTCGCTTGCATTCATGTTTTTAATGTTGTTTGGAGAGAATTTTTTACTAAATCTTTAGCATGTTCTATAGCAGCTTTTGTAATTTGTTCGCCTGAAATCATTCTTGCAATCTCCTCTATATGTTCATCTTGCGATAAAATTTTAGCTTTTGAAAAAGTTCTTGCACCTTCAGTTTCTTTGTAAATTTTTATATGTGTTTTTGCAAAAGCTGCGGCTTGTGCAAGATGAGTGATTGAAAAAACTTGTTTGCTTTTTGCAAGTTGCCAAAGTTTTTTGCCGATTTTTTCACCAGTTTTTCCACCGGTACCCGCATCTATTTCGTCAAATACAGAGGTTTGGTTATTTTCTTTTTTTAACGACAACTCTACAGCAAGCAGAATTCTTGAAAGCTCTCCGCCGGAAGCAGCACTTCTTAAAGGCAAGACTTTCTCGCCTTTATTTGCACAAAACATAAAATCAATGTCGTCATATCCATTTGCAGAAATTGCTTTTAAATGAAACTCAATATTAAAAACAGCTGTTTTTATGTCTAAATCAAAAAGCTGCTCTTGTATTTTTTTTGCAAGAGTTATTGCGGCTTTCTGCCTTTTTTGGCTTATATTTTTGCAGACCTCATTTAACTCTTTTTCTTTTTCTGCAAGTTCTTTTTCTAGTTTCACAACACCGTCTTTGTGGTTATTTAAAGTCACTAGTTCTTTGTCAATTTTATTTTTATACTCGTTGATTTCTTCTATTGTAGAGCCGTATTTTTTCTTAAGCTTTTTTATAAGTTCCATTCTTTCAATGTAGTAATTTAATTTTTCCGGCTCTATATCCGTATCAGATAAAATCTTTTCTGTTTCTCTATAAACTTCTTCAGTTTGATAATAAGCTTGCTCAATTAAACTCACCGCATCTTGTGCACAAGCTCCGTAAGAGTTTATAATTCCAATAATTTTTTTTATTTTTAAAAGCCCGCTTAAAACTGAATTGTCATCGCGATAAAGCAAAACGGCGGCTTCTTGAGCGGCTTGGGAAATTTTTTCAGCATTTTTTAATTTTGGAAGCTCAGCTTCAAGTTTTGCCTCTTCTCCCGTTTGAATCGCCGCTTCTTCTATTTCTTTGCTTTGGAAAGAATACAAATCAATTTTCTTTAATCTTTCTTCTTCAGATAAATTCATATGCGAAATGTTTGATTTTATATTTCTAACCTCGTCATAAATTTTTCTTAATTTTTCCAATAAAGAGTAGCTTTCTTCTGTTTCACCGTCTAAAGCTTCAAGCTGCCAATCTTTATCAAGAAGCGAACGTTTTTTATCTTGAGCGTGAAAATCTATGAGGAATTCTCCAATAGACGACAATGCGGAAATGCTTACTTGCAAATCATTTACAAACGCTTTGCTTTTTCCATTTGATTCTATAGTTCTGCGTATCAAAAGTGAATTTTCTTCAAAGGGAACGCAAAGCCCTGCTAAAAAGTTTTTAAAATTCTCGTCCTTACATTCAAATTCTCCGCTTATAGAACAAGACGAACAGCCCGAACGTATTGCCGAAGAATCTGCTCTTGCACCTGTAAGCAACTCTATACATCTTATTAAAATAGATTTTCCAGAACCCGTTTCGCCGGATATTACGGTAAATCCGTCTGAAAAATCTATATTTAAATCTTCAATTAAAGCATAGTTTTTTATTGATAAAGAGGTTATCATTTAAATACTCCAATGCAGTTTGGTTTTTAAAGTGTCGAAATAAGATGGACTGCAATTTTTCATAAGCTTTAAAGGTTTTTTATACAGACAAAATTTAACCTTTGTACCATTGGACAGACTATAGTTTTCTTGCCCATCAACAGACACCATTATATGTCCAAGACTATCTTTATTCTTTGCTGTAAAAGAAATTGCGCTATTGTCTGCCAAAAGCATAGATCTTTGTGCTAAAGTGTGAGGAGAAATAGGCGTAATAATAAAAAGAGGCAGATTAGGATAAACAATAGGACCTGAAGCCGCAAGAGAATAAGCTGTTGACCCGGTAGGCGTGGCAATAATCATTCCATCGCATTTATATTCAGCTACAAAATTTTTATCTATATTTACATCAACAGAAATAAGTTTTGCGCCGGATAAAGAACGAACGACGCAATCGTTGACGGCGATAGTTCTTATTTTTTTATCTTTGTATTCAAATTGAACCGAAAGTAAAATTCTTTTTTCTATTTTAAATCCGCTTTTTAAAACATTTTGAATGAAAGTTTGCACTTCAAAGGGATTGACATCGGTGAGAAAGCCTAAAGTTCCTAAATTTATGCCTTTTACGGGAACAGAAAGCGGAGCGAAAGTTCTTATCGTTTTAAGCATCGTTCCGTCGCCGCCGACAGACAAGACAAAATCGTATTTCTTTATTTTGATATTCATGGAATCACTTATGAAATATCTGCATTTATTTTGCTTTAAAAATTTAGAAATTTCAAAAGCTAAACTTTTAGCGTTTGATTTTGATTTGTTGTAAACAATTGCGACGTTGTAGTTCATACTTATAAAATTCCGCAAACAATTTTTGATAAATTTTTAGCTGTTTTTTTCCGTTTTCAAGAACTTCCTTTTGTGGTTTAAATTTTTTTTTGCTTCTTGCACTTGACAATGCATTTGTAACGCAAGCTAAACTTAAAACGTCAATTTATATTAGAACTGTCGCTATCAATTCGTAAACTAACAGGTGATCCATAATAAGCTTCAAAACGGTCTACGAGAACCAAAACAAACTATTCCAAAGCTCAAACGTAAAACGTAATTTACAAATATAGAGACGGACATAGATTCTACTTTTTAATCAATGTCAATTCAATATTAAAATATAACTAAACCGCGAGCACACCACGCAACAGAATTTCGTTATTGCAAAAACAACGACGCATTAAGCACATTAAGAATCACACCAAAACATTCGCGGACTTAAAAATGATATACTGCACTCAGTAGTTCCGTAACAAAGAAAGTAAATACCAAATATGTTTTGCAATTCTTTACCCTGAAAATAAAAAATCTAAAAGGAGAGTTTGTGTTCTTATTTTTATAAGAATTACACAAAACAGTAAAATGAAAACTTTAAAAACAACACCTAAACAAGACGGTTTTTTTATGCCTGCAGAATTTGAACGCCACAGCAAAACCTATATGATTTGGCCTGAACGCCCAGATGTTTGGAGATGCGGAGCTTTTTTTGCTCAAAAAACTTTTGCGGAGGTCGCACTGTCTATTGCAAAATACGAACCTACCGTAGTGCTTGCAAGCTCTATCCAATATGAAAACGCCAAAAACAAACTTTCTAATTCCGACCAGATAAGTGTAATTGAAATGTCAAGCAACGATTCGTGGGTGCGCGACACCGGCGCTACTTTCGTTAAAAACCAAGAGGGGATTTTAAGAGGTATTGATTGGAAATTCAATGCTTGGGGCGGGCTCACAGACGGCGTATACTTCCCATGGGATAAAGACGATTTAATCGCTCAAAAAATTTGTGATTTAGAAAATGTCGATAGATATAGACTTGACGATTTTATTCTTGAGGGCGGTTCGATCCATGTTGACGGCAAAGGTACAGCTTTGACTACTGAAAGTTGTCTTTTAAGTTACGGTAGGAATCCGTCCATGACAAAAGAAGCAATAGAAATGAAATTAAAACTTTACTTAAATGTCGAAAAAGTTATTTGGCTCAAACGTGGAATTTATCTTGATGAAACTAACGAACACATAGATAATATCGCTTGTTTTGTACGACCAGGCGTTATAGCACTTGCTTGGACTGATGATACAAACGACCCGCAACATGAGCTTTCAAAAAGCTGCTACGAAATTTTATCTAATGAAACCGACGCAAATGGACAAAAGCTAGAAATACATAAGATACCTCTACCGAAACCGCAAATACTCACAAAGCAGGAAAGCACAAACACTGCATTTTGCTCCACTTTTCAAACCAAAAACTCCGGCTATAGGTTGTCCGCCTCATACGTAAATTACTACGTATGTAACAATGCCGTAATCATGCCGGCTTTTGATGACTCATCTGACAAAAAAGCAAAAGAAATTTTGCAAAAACTTTACCCGAACCGGGATATTATTCAAATATATTCGAGAGAGATCCTGCTTGGTGGCGGAAACATCCACTGCATTACGCAACAAATTCCGGAACGACTGCAAGCATAAATAGCTTGCTGTATAAAGTATAGAGATATCGCTTACCTATCTTGTGCTTTTTGCGTTTGAATCAGTTGACATTTCTCATTCAGGACACCGATGTAATAAATTTTAATGAGTTACTAAAACCATTCAATCCCAAATAACTGTAAGCATTCTTTGCCTACATTTATCTCTTCTGTAAGAAAAAAAAATATTTTGGCAAAAAGTACAATTTTGTGAAATTAAGATATTATTTCCTACTAAACCTGCTTCTTCTAATTCTTTAAAAGCTATTGCCGACAAATCTAGTCTTCCATTTTCAAGTTCTATACCAAAAATTCTTCCTAATTCTTCGCTCACTTCATAGCAGCACTTTTGAATATGCGGTGCAATATAAACTTTTATGTTTTGCAACTTACTCTTAAAATGACTATTGAATATACCAACAGCTTTTTTTAAAATATTTGATTCAAGACCTCGCCAACCTGCATGAACTGCCGCTTTTACTTTTGTGCAAGTATCAACCATCAAAACAGGCAAACAATCCGCCGTAAATACTCCCAACATCAAACTTTTTTCAGACGTAATTAAACCATCACAACCCTCAATAATCTTGCTTTTATCAGAAGCTTCGACAATTTTAATATTGTTTGAATGCACCTGATTTGCACACACAAAATTCTGTGAATTTAGATTTAGAGAACTAAACAGCGAACGACTATTATGAATATCCTTCATATCGCCAATAACTTTTAGGGAGGACAAGTGGTTAAATGCAAACTTCTCATCAAAAATATAAGGTTTCATTTTTTACTTTGTTTTCTGTACGGCTTAAGAAATTTTGGGCAAATGTTGTACAGATATGCTGGTCTATCAGGGTCTATTTTTTCAGGTGGCATCAATGTTTGCAGTTCTATCTGCCCGACTTCAGTATAACTAATATTGCTATCTCCAGTTTCAAAACCACCAGCCACAATTGCTATTTTGATTTTATTTATAAGTAGACCTTCTTCTTGGTACCAACCTGAATTGATACCACTTATCCCACGTTTAGACAAAGCTTCCTTAACAAGTGGCAAAACACCCTTGGCATGCGGATTTGCAATAACTACCAACATTCTCTCTTTAGCCTCCATAATATTGTTATTGCCATCAACAAAAGGATTATTTAAAGCCGAATCCAAAGCCTCCTCAATAGCATTTTCCAATGTACCGTCATTTGTACACTCTTCAGATTTTTCTCTATTCAAGCTTTCGCCCATGCTTACATACATCGTTCTAGATTTGGAAAGTGTTTTTTTTATATCTGCAAAATCCCTGTTTATTATACCGTGGTGAGTAATTATAATGGTGATAGCCTGAATGCTTTTTAGTAGAACATCATCTACAATTGACAGAAACTGAGCGTAAGTTTTATGCTTAATATCATTTGACAACCTCTCATCAAACACCTTGTCGTTTTCTATAACCAAAAGCGAGTCAACAAATTCTCTTAATTTTAGCACACCCTGCTTTGCAAGCTCCTTTTTCTCTTCCTTTTCGAAACTATACGGAAGTGTTATGATTCCAACTGTGAGAATACCCATTTCATTCGCAATTTTAGCCACAGCTGGTGTCGCTCCACTACCAGTACCGCCTCCCATACCAGTAGTTAAAATAACCATATCGGCACCTTCTAAATGTGCTTTGATAAATTCATGGCTTTCCTCTACGGCTTTTTTGCCGGCTTCAGGATTCCCGCCTGCTCCAAGACCTTTCGTAGTTTCCTCACCTATTTGAATCGTCACCACTCCATCATCAAAGCCCGCCAATGCCTGCTTATCTGTATTAACAGCTATAAGCTGAACATTGGGCATTTCGTTTATTTTAGCCGCAACCATTGTTCTTACAGCATTGCAACCACCACTTCCTACCCCTACAACTTTTATTGTAGCTGGTTGATATTGCCAATTCCTAAGACCAGATCCTGTATTTGAATAATCAGACAGATTCATTTTTATACCTAATCAAAAAAGTTCTTTTATTTTCTTAAAAAATGAAGCAATGATGTCACTTGCAGCAAGACGACCAGAATTCGGTACATATCTGCAATCACTGATGGAATTATCGCAAAAGTAACCCGCAACCGCTCCTATGGCGGTAGTGTAAGACATATCAGCCATCACATCGTGCGGGGCATCTAAAGTAGGAGAAGCGGACAAATAACCAAGCCGCACAGAACATTTAAAAGCTGCTTCAAAAGCCTCAACAATAGAATTCAACTTACTACCACCTCCAGTAAGGACTATCCCCCCTGTCAAAAAACTATCGCCATATTTTTTAGTTTCTATCACGTTAGCTATTTCTTGAAGAATAATATCAACTTTCGGTCTTATAACATTGTCTATTAGTTCAAACCTTGTTCTTTTAAACGTTTTCCCATTCGCAGCAACGAAAGAAAATTCTGCATCTTTTAAATCCGAACTAACAAAAGCCGCACCATGCTCTTCCTTAATTTTTCGTGCTGTTTCGGCGGATATTTTAAAATATTTCTGAATATCACGTGAAATTTTATCTGAACCATCCGGAATTTCATCCGAATTTTTTATGGTCCCATCAACATAATTAACAAGTCCTATTGTGCTACCGCCTATATCTACCAAAAGACAACTTAAATCTTTCTCTTCTTTTGTAAGAATCACATCGCTAACCGACCAATATCCATAAACATACTTATTATCGCTGTAAAGGAAACTCGCTTGTTGCATAGCTTGTTGCATAGCCTTTTGCATATTCCTGTTATCGCTGTTTGGAATAGTTACAGCACTCAAGCTAACCTCTATATCTCTACCGAACAATCCTACTGGATATTTTTTTCTTTGTCCATCTATAATATACCTACTTGGAATTTTCTGTAGAATATCATGATTCTGCTCTATTTTAATTTTATATTCTGCATCTTCTAATGCAGTCTTGATGTGATCTTCCCCAATTTCAAGTTCAGAGTTATTGTTGATGCTTTTCCCATGTAAATTATGAAATTGAATTTTTGAACCTCTAACAGCAACTATTACGCTTTGTATCACAACGCCTTGTACATCACTTTTTTTTTCAGCTGATTCTAATGCCGTTTTTAAAGCCATCTTTATAGTATCTGCTGATCTAGGTATTGTATCAATAGAACCAGACTCTATTTCTTCGCAAGCAACCTTTGCAACACCTAGAATTTCTGATTTTCTACTATCGCAATCGCACGATCCTATTGCACAGCACACTTGTCCACTACCAATATCCACACCAGCTACAAGAAACCTTCTTTCCATAATTTTTGGATCCTTTAATTCTTTTCTATATTTTGAGCAGGTTTTACAATCGCTCGTCCTTTTTCATAAAAACTCATATCTACATAATCTATTTTTTTATGTCTATCAAAAGCATTTGCATAAACTTTTTGAAAAATCTGAAACTTTTCACTTAACCCATCGAAACACCGCTCTCCCCATATGATACTAGTTCCGCAGCGTGCTGTGAAAACAACGTTGTCATATTTTGTAAGCTTTATTTCAAAGATATCATTAAAAAAAGTTCCGCAAACATCTCTAAATTTCCTGATAAATTCCAAAAGCTCTTTCCTGCTATTTTCTTTAAAACACTCAATCGTAGGCAAACTCATCATTTCCATAAAACCACGCAGTGGAAAAGGTACATTATCAAAATCTAGACCAAGAATAATACCGTTTTGTTTTAAGAAAACCGCTGGGATTCTTTCAACAATTTCAATTTCTACTTTTTTCCACCATCTCGAAATTTTTATTTCTTTTATCTCGCGCTTCATTTCTTTTACATTATTTTCTACATCAGACGCATTAAAACCCAATAAGCTTTTTCCTTCGTCAAATGGCAGAACTTCTATTATTTCTGATTTCGATATGTTTTTTATGCCAGTAATTTCTATTTTTTCTATCCTAAGCATATCGCAGTTATATACCACAGCACAGGTTCTGTTTGCGACAAAAAATAATATAAGACCCACCATTAAAACAAGACACAAATACAATAGTATTTTGCTAAAAGAAGCAGTGCCAACCGGGTTTGCAGCTGCAACAACAGAAACTTTTTTTCTACGAGACCTTTTGTGCATTCTCATCACTGCAAAGCCTCTCCTAAAATTGTCAATGTTAAACTTTCAAAATCTATTCCGTTAGCACTAGCCTCCTGCGGCAACAGAGATGTCGCTGTCATACCAGGTATTGTATTATTTTCAAGCACCCAAATTTTATCATTTTTATCTACTATCATATCAACTCTGCAAACGCTTTTACATCTAAATACTTTATAGATTTTTTCAGCTGCTTCCTGAGCTTGTATGTAAACGTTCCTACTTATCCGTGCTGGAATTATATGTTCAGAAGCACCTTTTTTGTACTTAGAATTAAAGTCGTAAAACTCTCCATTAGGAATAATCTCAACAACTGGAAGCGCTTTTCCCTGCAAAACGCCAACCGTAATTTCAGTTCCTTCTATGAAGTCCTCTACAATTATCGCATCATCATACTCGAAAGCATTTTTTGCTGCAACCACTGCACTATCAGGAGATTTTGCAATATTTACTCCTATGGCCGACCCTTGTGAAACTGGTTTTATAACAACAGGGTATCTCTCTATATTTGGAAATGGTTTAAGTTTTTCTACAATGATCCATCGTGGAGTATCTATTTTTAGGAATTCAAAAAGCTTTTTTGATATGTCTTTATCCATTGAGGCTGCACTCGCAAAAACGCCACAACCAGTATAAGCAATCCCCATTACCTCAAGCAACCCTTGAATCGCGCCATCTTCTCCAATCGTCCCGTGCAAAGCAATATAAACCAAATCTATTTTTAGCTTTACTAGCGTCAGTGCAATATTTCTATCTACATCAATACCGTAAACACTAATATTATTTTTCCGTAAAACACTTATAACAGCAAGACCCGACTCTATCGAAATTTTCCTCTCGCTAGAAAAACCACCATACAATACCCCAATAGTCCTTTTTTTTAACCTATTTAAGATATCAATTTTTTCCATTTGTAATTCGAACCACCCTTCCATTTTAAACACCCGCCTACGCAATGATTGTAGCATATTTAGTTTTTCATCAGCTTAGGTGGGTGTTATAAGCAAAACACCGTAACTGCTGCAGCTGCTGGAATAGTGGTATAACCGCGAATTGTATAGCAAAACCGAATCGATGTCAAAATCACTTGTTAATGACAATGACACGATAGTATGAGGTTTTTGCTCAAAATCGCAAAATATTTTTTCGTTTTTGACTATTTTGCTTTATCTATGCTTTTATATTACCATATGAATAGAAGTACTTGATATGGTAAAAAGGAAAAATGTTTGTAGGGTTTGGATATGACGTTCATAAATTTAAGAAAGGAAGAAAGCTATTCCTTGGCGGTGTGGAAATACCAAGTTTGAAAGGACTTGATGGGCACAGCGACGCTGATGTTTGCATTCACGCTTTGATGGACGCGCTGCTTGGCGCGGCGGGATTAAACGATATCGGTCATTTCTTTCCCAATACGGACGCAAAATATAAAAACATTTCAAGTCTAATTCTTTTAGAAGAAATTTCCAATGAATTAAAAAAGTGCAAATTTTCTATAAATAATATAGACGCAACAATAGTAGCACAAGAACCTAAAATCCTCCCTTTTGTTGACACAATGAAAAAAAACATTTCCGAAGTTTTAAAAATAAAAAAAGAAAGAATTGCAATCAAGGCCACTACTAATGAAAATATGGGTTTTATCGGACGTAAAGAGGGAGTGGCTGCGATGTGTACAGTTATTATAAGGAAAAAACGGTGGCTATAAAAATTTACAACACTTTATCTAACCGTAAAGAAGATTTTATTCCGCAAAAAGAAAATGAAATTTCTATGTATGTATGCGGAATTACACCTTATGACGATGTCCATTTAGGACATGCAAGAGCTTATGTCGCTTTTGACATAATAAAAAGGCATTTTATAAAAAGAGGTTTTACTATCAATCATGTTCAAAATTTTACTGATGTTGACGACAAAATCGTTGCAAGATCACAAGAAAAAAAAATTAAGCCGTCAGAACTTGTTAAAACATATATAGACGATTATTTTCTTCAGATGGAAAAATTAAACATACTAAAGGCAAAAAAATACCCTAAAGTTACAGAAATGATTGTCGAAATAATAAGATTTATACAGATATTGCTTGATAGAGAAATAGCTTATGAAATAGACGGAAATGTATATTTTTCGATAGAAAAATTTAAAGATTACGGAAAACTTTCAAAAAGAAATATTGACGATTTAAAAACGCGGGCACGCATAAGCACAGATGAAAATAAACGCAATGCTTATGATTTCAGTCTCTGGAAAAAAGCTAAAGAAAATGAGGGTATAGATTCCGCTTGGGATAGTCCTTGGGGAAAAGGGCGACCAGGTTGGCATATTGAATGTTCTGTAATGGCGTCTGAATTTCTTGGCGACACAATAGATATTCACGGTGGCGGTCAGGATTTAATTTTTCCCCATCACGAAAATGAAATTGCACAAAGTGAATCAAAAACTGGAAAAACTTTTGTTAAATACTGGATACATAATGGTTTCGTTACTGTAAACAAAGAAAAAATGTCAAAATCATTAAATAATTTCTTCACCTTAAAAGATATTTTCGACAAATACAATCCGCGCGTTGTCCGCTACTACTTTTTAACGCAACATTACAAAAGTCAATTAGATTTTTCAGACGCTGGTCTTCAATCGGCAAGAAGTGCACTTGCAGGTCTTGATGAGGCGTATTTTAGACTTTCTGACGCCGTTTCTAAAATTTCTAAAGTTACAGATAAAGATTTATTAGATTTGCAAGATGATTTTTTTAACAGTTTAGACGATGATTTCAATTCTGAAAAAGCACTAGTCTATATTCATGAATTGAAAAACATTATTTTAAACGAGTTAGGCGGTGTTTCTGAAGGAAGACTTGCACAGCTTAAAAATATCTTTGAAGATTTAATGCAAAATTCTTTAGGAATAACTCTACAAAACTTAAACAACGACTGCGACGAAAATTTGCAAAAATTACTTGATGATAGAATAGAAGCGAGAAAAAATAAAAACTGGGAACTTGCCGACAACATCAGAAAACAATTAGATGAGAAAGGGTACAAAATTGTGGACAACAAAGACGGCACATCCGTATTAGTAAAAAAAATATAATAAATATCTAAAAATATGTCTTATAAAAAAAACAACCAATATCCTAAAGATGAAACCGGCTTTATTTACGGTAGAAATCCTATTTTAGAAATTTTAAAATCGGATAACAGAACTGTCAATAAATTGCTGCTTTCCAAAACAGCAAGAGGACATGTTATTTCTGAAATCATATCTTTTGCAAAAAGTAAAAGCATAGCAATTCACAATGTGCCTCCAGAAAAGCTAGAAAACTTTCCCAATTCGCAAGGGGTAGCCGCAGAAGTATCGCCTATAAAATACAAAGACTTAAAAGACATGATTAAACAAGCTAATAAAGCGGACTCGCCTTTGCTTGTAATTTTAGATGGGATAGAAGATCCGCACAACCTTGGTGCTATCGTAAGAAATTGCACAGCTTTTGGTGCAAACGGAATTATAATTCCAAAATGGCGTTGTGCTGCTGTTAACGCTACAGTTTCAAAAGCTTCCGCAGGTGCAATAGAGCACATTTCTATTTCAAGAGTTGCAAATATCAATCAAGCTGTTGACAAGTTAAAGGAACAAGGTTTTTGGATAGCAGGAACTGAAAACGGAGTAGAAAACATTGAAAATGTAAAATTGACCTTTCCGCTCGCTGTAATTATTGGGAGCGAAGGCACAGGCATGCATAACTTAACTAGAAAAAAATGCGATTTTTTAATTTCCATTGAGCAAAGCGATGCAATTTCTTCAATAAACGCCTCTTGTGCAAGTTCAATAATTTTATATGAATTGTTTAAGTTAAGAAAAACACAAAAATGCAATAAAAATGAAAAATAAAATTGAAATAATACACCAGGACAAAGACGTAATCATCATCAACAAATCTTCAAGCGTTCAGACGTTTTGCTACGAATACGGCAAACAAAATAACTTGCTAACACTTGCTGAATTCTTGCAAAAAAAATTAAATTGCAAGATATACCCAATTTACTCTATAGATAGGGACGCAAGCGGAATAGTTGTTTTTGCAAAAAGCAAAAATGCAATAGATTTTCTAAGAACTCAATTTGAGAATTACCAAATTTGCAAAGACTACATAATTTTATTGTCGGGAGTTTTAGAACAAGAAAGCGGAATTATAAATGATTCAATTTTAGTTTCTGACGGACAATCTGTTATTTCTGCTAAAGGAAAAAAAGCTGTCACAGAGTTCAACGTTTTGGAGAAATTTAAAACCTACACTTTAGTACATGCGAAATCACTTACCACCGCGAAAAATCAGGTGCGAATTCATTTTTGGAGAATCGGTCATCCACTTGCAATAGATAAAGAATACTCAACAACAGAACCTTTGCTATTATCATCTTTAAAAAGAAATTATAAACAAAAACCAATTTTAGAAAAGCCGCTAATTTCCCGTCTTACGTTGCACCTTAGAAATATAACTTTAAAACTACCCGGCAGCAATGACAAAAAGACTTTTACAGCACCTTTGCCAAAAGATTTTGAAGTCACAATTAAGCAATTAAGAAAATACGCCAAAAATTTTGTGAGAAGTTTATAAATACTGCAAAATGATAATTATAGGTTATATAGAATTCCTCGTGATCAAAAGAAGTTTAACCCACTTTTTGGTAGTGTGTGCAAAACACGCGTTGTCTCAACTATTTTGCAAATTTGCCAAAGCCTTTCTCATACTTAAAATATAGTCAGATAATTTTTTTTCTGTCCCAGAATTATTCTCAGAAATAATTTTTACTATCGCACTTCCCACTATAACACCATCGGCGAGTTTAGAAATTGTCCCTACCTGCTCAAGTGTGGATATTCCAAAACCCACTGCTATAGGAATATCAGAATTTTTTTTAATCTCACAAATGGTTCTATTTACACCTGAACCTAATTCTGAACGGATACCTGTTACGCCAAGCGACGATACTAGATAAATAAAACCTTGAGCATTTTTTACCAAAAAGCTGATCCTATCTTTTGACGTCGGTGCAACCAAAGTGACAATTGTTATCGCATACTTGTTGGCATATTCTTTAATTTCGTCCCATTCCTCAAAAGGCATGTCGGGAACAATTATACCGTTAATACTATTTTCTTTACATTTCTTGAAAAATTTTTCGTATCCATAGAAAAACAGAGGATTCAGATACGTCATAAAAATCAGAGGTACATCCGTTTGTTTCCTAATATTTGCAACAGTGCCGAAAATATCATCCATAGTTATGTTTTTTGATAAAGCTCTTTGCATCGCATTTTGAATAATTACACCTTCAGCTACAGGATCGGAAAAAGGAATGCCTATTTCTATGATATCAGCTCCACTTTTTGCCATTGTTAAAACATATTTTTCGGTTTGAGCAAGCGAAGTGTCGCCAGCAGTAAGGTAAGTTATTAGAAGTTTTTTGTTTCTAAAAGCTTTTATTATTTTATCCATAGTATTTTGAAAACCATTTTATTCATAACGACCTGGTATTTTATCCCAAACTAAAAGTAAAAGCAATTGACGTCTTGCAACTATGCTGCGGATTTACATTTGTCATGAATTCTAACAATAAAACGATTCAAAAAAACGCCAAGTAAAACACGCACTAACCCTCAAATAAAATTTTCACATAGGTTTTACTTTAGTTTTCTTTTACATCATAAGAGGTTATCATCTCAATTTTTTTCTTAGTTTCAGTTAATTTTTGCGAACACAATTTTACAAGTTCCGTACCTTGTGCAAAAAGTTCTAATGTTTTGTCTAAATCCGTTGTTTCGTTTTCAAGCTTAGAAATAATATCTTCTATCTTTTGTATAGATTTTTCAAAGTTAAATTCTTTTCTAGTCATTTTTTACCTCTGCCTTTAAATTTCCGTCTGATAACCGTATTTTTATCATATCGCCATTTTCTATGCTTTTGGTAGTTTTTATAATTTTATTTTCTCTGTCAAAGCAAATAGAAAACCCTCTTTTTAATACAGATAAAGGCGAAACAATATCTAACTTATGGCAAATGTTTTTAAATTTTTCGCATTTACTTTCGAAAATGCGGTTTGTATTTTTTATAAGTTCTAAATTTAAATCTTCCACGTAACTTATTTTATCTTCATAGATTAAATGAGGTTTTATAAGGACTTTTGATTTTGAAAAAGCACTAAGTTTTTCAGAGTAATAATTTACTAAATTATTGATGTTTTTTAGCAAAATCTCCTGGGAGTATATAAGCCGTTCTTTTAAGATGTTCCTATTTCTTAAGATCATTTCCGCAGCTGCAGATGGCGTCGGAGCACGCAAATCGGCAACAAAATCAGCTATTGTCCAGTCTGTCTCATGTCCAACGCAAGAAATAGTCGGAATTTTTGAGTTAAAAATTGCTCTTACCACATTTTCGCAATTAAATGACCATAAGTCTTGAATGCTTCCGCCGCCTCTACCCACAAGCAAAACATCTAAATTTTTATAGTTATCATTTAGGTAGTTTACTGCTTTTGGAATGTCAATTTCCGCCTCTTTTCCCTGAACTAAAGCGTGACAAACTATTATTTCAATATTTGCATCAAAACTTTCTATTACTTTTAAAATATCTCTTAAAGCGGCTCCGTCTTTTGAAGTTACAACTCCAATTCTATTGATTATGAAAGGAATTTCTTTTTTTGCCGACTTATCAAAAAGACCTTCCTTTTCAAGTTTGTTTTTTAGTTTTTCAAACTCTAAAGCTAGGTCGCCTTTACCAAATTGTTCCATTTTAGTTACTATAATTTGATAATCACCTCTAACTGGGTAAGAACTAATTCTTCCAAAAATCAACACTTCCATCCCGTCTTCAGGTTTAAAAACAAGCCCAGCATTTTCACCTTGAAACATAACCGCTCGAATCTGAGACTTTGCATCTTTGAGGCTAAAATACATGTGTCCAGAATTGTAAAGTTTAAAACCCGAAATCTCGCCGCAAAGCCAAACTGCAGGGTAACAATCTTCAAGCAAAAATTTTATTTCCTCGCTGATTTGCGAAACAGTATATATAAGTTTTCCCGCTTCAATTGTGCTAGAATTTTTATCTTTAAAATCAAATCCATCTCGCATTTTGATTTTCCTTTTTTAAGTTGAAATGTAACAACTTTACTGCAAACTAATGTGCAATTATTTTTTCAAACTCAGCTTCTTCTATAATAGACACATTTAATTTTTTTGCTTTTTCAAGTTTTGCACCTGCATTTTGCCCAGCAAGCAGAAAGCCAGTTTTTTTGCTTACTGAATTAGTTACATTTCCGCCAAGTGATTTTATAATTTCTGTCGCTTTTTCTCTTGTGTAATTTTGCAATTCACCAGTTAAAACAAAAATTTTTCCCTCTAATCTCATACCTGAATTTTGATTTTCAGGTTGAGCTGTATTAACACCTGCGGCAATTAGAGCATTTATAATTTTTTTTGAACTTTCTTTTTCAAAAAAAATTTTCAAAGACAATGCCAACACGTCACCAATTTCATAAATGTTTTCAAAATCATTCAATTCGGCTTCAAATAACTTATCAATGGTTTTAAATTTTTTAGCTATAATTTCTGAAGTTTTGGCCCCGATGTGCCTTATTCCCAAAGCAAATAATAATTTACTTAACGGTTTTTGTTTGCTGTTGTTTATTGCAGTTATCAAATTGAACGCTTTTTTGTCTCTTATCAATTCCAACTCTAAAAAATCTTTAGCTTCCAAATAGTAGATGTCAGAAATTGCTTTAACTTTACCTTTGGCTAAAAGTTTGCCTATCACGGATTCGCCTAATCCCTCTATGTCCATTGCATCTCTTGAGGCAAAATGAGTTAAATTTCTCTTAATCTGAGCTGGACATTCTGTGTTTATGCAGTGGTATGCAACTTCTCCTTCATTTTCTTTTACAACCTCTTCATTGCAAGATGGACATCTTTTCAGCGGTTTAAAAAAACCGGTACTTTCTTTTTTTGAAACTTTTACTATTTTTGGAATAACATCACCGGCACGTTCTATTAAAACAATGTCGCCTACATTGACATTTAACCTTTCTATTTCCTCAAAGTTATGAAGCGTTGCATTGGAAATTGTTACGCCTGATAATGTTACCGGTTCCAAAACTGCTTTTGGGGTTATTACGCCGGTTCTGCCAACGCAAACTTCAATATTTTTTAATTTTGTTGAAGTTTGTTTAGCAGGGAATTTATAAGCTATCGCCCAGCGCGGGCTTTTGTTTGTGTTTCCAAGACGTTTTTGCAGAAAATATTCGTTTACCTTTATTACGAGACCGTCAATTTCATAAAAAATGCTTTCTCTTTTTGCAAGCATAATTTCGCTTTGCTCCGTCAATTCTTTTAGACTTTTGCAAATTTTAATGTCCTCTTGAATTTTGAAACCGCACTTTAGACAGAAATCTAAAAATTCAAAGTGGGTTTTAAAATTATTCCCAGAAATTTTGCCGAAAGAATGCACATAAAATTTTAATTTTCTTTCAGCTGTGATTTGAGGATTTTTCTGTCTTAAAGAACCTGCCGCTGCATTCCTTGGATTTGCAAATTTATTTCCGCCGTTTTTTGAAATTTCTTCATTTGTAGAAGAAAAAGTTTTATTGTCCATAAAAACTTCACCTCTAACTTCAAGATATTCTGGTGGCAAAACAGTTGCTAAATTCTTAGGAATATCTGAAATTGTTTTTACGTTTTCAGTAATATTTTCACCAAGTTCTCCATCGCCGCGAGTTGCACCAATTTTCAATTTTCCATTTATGTAAGTTAAATTGGCACTCAATCCATCAATTTTAGGTTCTATTATAAATTCTATATTTTCAACATTTAAACTTTTAGAAATTTTATCATACCATGAGGCAACTTCTGCGCACGAATATGTATTGTCTAAAGAAAGCATAGGAACGCTATGTTCGATTTGTTTAAAATTTGAAGTTTGTGGTCCTGATACTTTTGATGTGGGCGAATCTTGAAAGGCAAAAAGTGGATTTTCTTTTTCGAGAATTTCAAGCTCTTTTACAAGAACGTCGTATTGTGAATCTGAAATTTCAGGATTATCGTTACCGTAATAAAGCTCATCATGTCTTAAGATTTCTTTTCTTAAATAATTAATTCTTTTTTTTATCTCTTGCATATTTTAATTACTTAAATTCTTAAAAGTTTTAACTTATCCAAAATCCCATTTACAAATTTACCAGAGTCTTGCGTAGAGAATTTCTTTGATATTTCTACTGCTTCATTTATAATAACTTTAATTGGCGTTTCTGGACAAAATAATATTTCGTAAGCTGACATTCGCATTATATTTCTGTCAACGGCAGACATTCTGTCAAGCTTCCAATTTTCCGCATTTTTTATTATGGCATCATCCAATATTTTTTTCTGTTCACAAACACCTTTAAAAATATTTAACGAAAATTCGCGATAAATTGACGATTTGGGAAGCGAACCGGCAAACATTTTCAAAACTTCCGTAACTGGAATATAACATTGATCTGACAAATAAAGCATTTGCAATGCACATTCCCGCGAATGTCTTCTGGTACACATAAATATTACTCCTGCATTATTTAAAAAAGTCTTGTTTTCTGCAGTCATGCCCTCATTTGAGAAAGCTGTTTTATTAATAGCAATCACCCAGCTATCTAATCTGAATATAATTTCCCATCCCGATTTCGCACTCACAACAAATAACCACGTGGCACACAAAAACTTCTTCAGCTGGTTGCAAAATGTATCAAATTCTTATTGCAACCAACAAACTATCACAATAACCCAAAGACTGAATACACAAATATTTGTCTCCTATAATGCCCAATATGTAAATTATATTTTTAGCATCTCAAAAACGCTCTGATACTATTGACTGGATTTTATAACCTTTAGCTTTATCTGACCAAGCATGAACGCTACTTCCTTGCCGATTTGCAGTTTTTTGAACAACCGCAGCAGCAAGCACCTTTTTTCAACCTTTTAATCAGCAAAAATATAACTACTGCAATTACTAAAATTATTATTATGTTTTGTAACATAGATTCCTCCTATGTGCCTATTTTTAAAAAATTCCCAAATTGATAAATTATAAAAGAAATAACCCACGCCGCTATCGTATTTCCCACAACAAGCAAAGCCAACCACTTATATTTAGAACCGGTTTCTCTAAAGAATACGGAAACCGCAGCTATGCAAGGAACATAAATCAAACAAAACATTAAAAAAGTTATAGCTTTTAACGGAGACCACGTTTTGTCTTTTGCAATTTTTTCTTTCAGCGGCTCGGCATTTTCAGGATCAACTTCTCCAAGTGAATAAACAGTTCCTAAAGTACTTACCACAACTTCTTTTGCGACGAGTCCTGCAACTAATGCAATAGCTTTATCGCCGTCCATTCCTATTGGTTTTACAATTGGCGACAATGCTTTACTCAAAGAGCCTAAAAAACTTTGTTGCATTTGTACAGCTGCATTTTCTTCTTGCGAAATAATAGGATTTTCTTTAGCTTTAGGGTATGTAAAACCTGCCCACATAAGAATTGATATAAGCACTATAATTGACCCGGCTTTCTTAATATACATCCAACCTCTTTCCCACATTTTCAGCAAAAGACCTTTCAACGTGGGCAAATGATAAGGCGGTAGTTCCATAACAAAATGAGATGGCTCACCTTTTAATATCGTTTTACCCAATATCTTTGCAGCTACCAGAGCAATGCAAACGCTTAAAACATAAAAAATAAACATCACATTAGCTTGTTGCGGAGGCTTAAAAAATGCACCTATAAATAGTGAAAATACCGGCAATTTGGCGCCGCATATCATAAAAGAAACAGCAAACATTGTTATAAATCTGTCGCGTTTTGAATCAAGCGTTCTAGCCGCCATAAAGCCCGGCACAGCACATCCGTTTGTAGAAATCATCATCGGCAAAAAAGATTTCCCGTGTAACCCAAATTTATTCATTACCGCATCCATTACAAATGCAGCTCTTGCCATATAACCCGAATCTTCAAAAAAAGCAATCGCAAAAAACATAAATAGCACAAGAGGAAAAAAGCCTAAAACTCCGCCAACTCCGCCAATAATTCCATCTACAATTAAAGACTGTATTGGTCCTTCAGGAATTGCACCGCCTGCTATTGCACCTAACCATTCAAAGAAAGCTTCAAGCCAACCAACCACAGGTTCTGACACTGTAAATGTAAACTTAAATATAAAATACATAACAACCGCAAAAATAGGCAATCCTAAAATTCTGTTTAAAACAAATTTATCTATGAACTCTGAAATATCGGTTTTATTGCTGTTAATATCTTTTACTACAGTTTTTACAACGGAATTTGCAAATCCATATCGGCTTTCCGCAATTTTTGTTTCAGCAGTTTCACTAAAATGTACTTCGAGATGCTTTCTGCTTTTCTGAACTTGCGATAAAATTTCATTGCAATTTGGTGCTTTTTGAATTTTTTTTAAAGCAGCTTCGTCATTATCTAAAAGTTTTACGGATAACCAATTTTTTGGAAGTTTAGATAATTCATTATCTTTTTGCGTTAAATTTTCAATTTTATCCATTTCATTTTTTATGTCATCGCCATAATCCACTTTAGCTGTTTTGCTTGCGTGATTTTCTTTTCCGTGATTTTCAACTATGCAGTCTAACAGATTATCAATCCCTATTTTTTTATTCCCTACTAAAGAAACAACTGGTATACCAATAAGTTTAGAAAGTTCTTGCTCGTCAACTTTTTGTCCTTTCGTCTCTAAAATGTCGACCATATTTAGGGCAAGTATTAAAGGAATGTCTAATTCGGCAAGTTGAGTAAATAAATACAAATTTCTTTCAAGATTAGAAGCATCAACAACGCACACAACACCGTCAGGCTTATCGTTTATAATAAAATCTCTTGCGACAACCTCATCTTCAGAATATGCTGAAAGGCTATAAGTTCCCGGTAAATCTACAAAAATAATATCGTTGTTCTTATAAGTTTTAAAACCTTCTTTTTTTTCTACAGTAACACCAGGGTAGTTTCCAACATGTTGATTGGCACCTGTCAAAGCATTAAAAAGTGTGCTTTTGCCGCAATTAGGATTTCCGGCGAGCACTATAACAATTTTCTTACTTTCACTCATAGTTTCTGTCCTCCGTTGGTTACTAAAATATTTTCAGCTATTTTGTTACTCAAAGCTAATTTTGAACCTTTAATTTCAATCATAACGCTTCCCTTCATCCCGGAATTACTTACAACCTTAACATCTTCACCTGGGATAAATCCCATTTCTAATAATCTGTGTCCTAAATTTTCATCAGATGAATAATGGACGCAGACAAATTTATACAACCCAAGTTTTACGCAATTTAAAGATGCTACCCCATCATAACTGTGGTGCTGGAAAGCATTATGACAAAAATGTTTTATGTGATGTCGATGGGTATCGCTATGTTGATCGCAAACAACATTACAGAAATGTTCGTGATGAGTATGTTGATGATGTTTGTGTTGATGCCAAGTTTTGCAGTTATTGTCTTTTTCAAAATGAACATCGCAACATTTGCGATGAAAATTAAATAAGCGGTGCTTAAAATAATGTCTTATTTTTCTAAACATTTCATTGAACCTCCACATCTATAGCATCAGCTTCGTTCTTTCTTAAACTCAAAGAATAATTGCGAATGGTAATTTCGATAGGGTCGCCAAGCGGCGCGAGTTTTTTTACCTTTATTTTACAGCCTGAAACACAGCCCATATCCAATAATTTTTTTTTCAAAGAACTGGCGCCGCTTATAACGCTTTTTATTGTCCCTTCATCTCCTTGCTTTAATTTACTTAAACGTTTAATTTCTGCCATTGCTGACTCCTCTTTGATGTCTTATTAGTTTCAACAAAGTATTTTAGATTAAACTAACTTTGGGTTAAAAAACACAGCCGAAATAAATACGGCTGTAACTAGTGATTTTATATATTTAGGTAGCTCTGCAATTTTTTTACTTTAATCTTTTTATCAAGAATATGTTCTTTTAAAAACAGAAACAACTTCTCCAATCTGCAAATAGTGTCTGAGCTTACAGAATGTTCTATTTCACAAGCTTCTTTTAGTGCCAATTCGCTATCCACAAAAAGAACTTCAGTCAAAAATTGATACAAACTATCATGTTTTCTTTGAACTTCTTGAGCAACCTTTTCGCCTTCCGCAGTTAAATCCACATATCCATAATTTTCATGAATGACAAGTCCAATCTCTACCAAAAACTTAACCGCAACATTTACGCTCGAACTTTTTATTTCAAGTTCTTTTGCTATATCGCCGATGCGTGCATATTTTTTCTTTTTTTTTAAAAGAGCAATAGTTTCAATATAATCTTCCAGCGCCGAAGTCAGTTTGCTAAAATGTTCCATCCTTTTAGTACTCATACCGTATCCCACCCAAAAAACTATCCAAAACTTGAAACTGATTGTAACTTTTTCAGCACACTGTGTCAAAAAACGCTAACTTCCAAAAACAAAATCAAAGCATAAAGCAAGAATTCTGTATAACACAAATACTTATTTTGAATACTCTATAAACTTAGTCAAAAACGACAAGAACCCAGCATTAACTAATTGTATCCAAAAATTATCATTAATTTTCCAATTTATAGACTCTATCAGGGCTGCAGCAAATGCACCCAAAAAAGCAAATTTTAAATTAAAGATACAAGCTCCAACTATAAAACAAGCAATGAAGCAAGCCGAGCTACCCTCCAAAGTTTTGCCTGAATAAATTTTATGCCTTCCAAAAGTTTTCCCTATAAGAGCTGCCAGTGCATCGCCAAAAGCCAAATATAGAAAACTTGCAAAAACAATATATTTATCCGGAAATACCAGAATTGTAAGAAAAGCCCCGCTTAAGGTGCCAAGCAAGCCACTCACTCTATTTGCTTCCTCAGGTCTATAAAAACCCTTAAATTTTTCTTTAAAAAAATCATTAAAAGCTATAAATTTCAATCTCAAAAACTCTAGAATAGAAACTACCACCAACGCAACGGCAAGACTGCAAAGAATAGTGATTTTTCCGGCATAGAAATAACCGAAAGCATATGTGAGAATAAGTAGGTGAAAAACCTTCCTTTTTATCTCGTCTTTTGGAAAGCTGTCCATATTTCCAGTACTCCATTGTATATAAATTCATAAACTGAGTATACGTTTAGAATCACCTGAAAAAACAACTCAGGTAGCTCTATAATATTTGGAGTTGCAATACCAAACAAAATGGAAAAAACAACAGTGTTAATCGCTACAATGACCACATAAGAAAACAACACGCCATAAATTCTCAAATCAGGCTGTTCTATGGTCAAAACGTAGATTGTTAGAGCAACATGGAATGAAATAGTAAAACCTATAAGGAAAAGAAAATATCCATAAAAAGGCACAACGTTTATAAAGCAGCTTAATAAAATGTACACCACCAATGCAGCAAAAGTATATATCGGAAAAAAATAAGGTGATAGTGTTATCCATAAATTGTTTTTCGTTAAAACGACACTCCCAGAATTTTCATTTACATTAAATTTTTTTATTTGTGCTCCACTTAGAATTCCAGCAATCGCGTGCGAAAGCTCATGACCAAAAATATAAGTCTTTAGTGGTCTGTAAAGTAAAATTTGAACAAACGCATAGGCAAAAACACCTAGCCAAAAAGGAATCTGAACTCCAGCTTTAACAGATATCGAGCGCAAAAATAAACCTACAAAAGAATAACCTGCTGCCAAAACTGCCGGCAAAGCAACTACAGCAAAAACATTTCTTAAAAAATTCATTTTTTGTCCTTAATTTTAGATAAGCATGCTACCATTTTTTCTAAGCTGTTAGCATCAAAACTATCCCAAGTTATGCTTTTTTGCTTTCAACAATTTGCTTTATTGCTTTTTCACTATTTCCGTTTTAACCATTGCTCTTGGGTTTCAATTGTTCTCTGTGTGTGCTCAAAATTATCGCAAACCCACTCTACTTTTTCCCTTATTGTTTTAAATGCTTCTTGACCATATAAACGCTCGTCTATCACATCAAAAGGAGTTTTGCCACACGTTTCTTCAAAATTTGCAACTTCAGCGATATCATACACATCTAAATTGTCACCATACGGCTTGTTTTTTTCTAACCATTTAAAGTTTTTTGTTCCATCATAACACATGCCAGTCATTATTCTT
>JAITSO010000039.1 GCA_031287735.1 Elusimicrobiota bacterium
TTTTAGAGATACTGAAGTGTGGCCAGGGTATAACAGCGTTAATTGCTTTCTAAATCCTAAAAAAGAGGTTGTGGAAGCAGCAGGTCATTGGTACACGAATATACCTATAAAAGACAGACCGAAATACAAGCAGTTAAAAATAATGACACTAAAAGATATACCTGAAAAATACAAACGATACGATGATTCAAAAATATTGTTAGTGGACAATTGCTACGTTCCAAGTGATTACAAAAAACCTTTTGCTGTATCTACACGTCCTATCTTAAATGGTTTGTTAGAGAAAGGGTATGAAATTACACAAAGTGGTGGATATATTCCTGTAATAGATAAAAAAATGTGTTTTAGAAGGGTTTTAGTAGAGAAAGTGTAGCAGGGTGTTTTAGCCACAACTTAAAGTTGTACATGTGACTCTGTTAGTTTGTTTGCGGTATTTTTGTTGAATAGCATCGTTCGCTAAATATCCCATAAAATTGAAAAACGATAAACAAACTTATATAATCACCCGCACGTTTTTGCAATTGTATAGCGTCACTAAAAAGGAGTGTACATGAAATTTTGCATAGCAGTTTTTTTAGGATTAGTGTTTTTGTCGGGTTGTGCTTCTTCTGTTAACAAAAATATAGCAAAAGAAGAACGTTTGACTGTTGCAAAAGCTCAAAGACAAATTAAAATAGGTATGAGTTCATCCGACGTTATTGAGGTTTTGGGAAGTCCGAATATGATAACAACGGATGATCAAAGAAGAGAAATGTGGGTTTACGACAGAGTTTCAACGCAAATAGATTCTTCATCATCGGCTTCTGGCATCTGGCTTCTGTTAGTTGGGTTTGATGGGGAAAAGCACACTTCAAGAACCTCGCAAAAATCATTGACTATAGTGATAAAATTTGACAAAGAAAACAGAGTGAGAGATTTTGCTTACAGATCGTCGAAATTTTAGTGTGAAGCGAAATTAAAATGAAAGGAAAAGTAGATAAGTTCTTAAGTCTTGCTTTGTTTTTGACGGTTATGTTTTTTTTGAATGCTTGCGTTGCTTTTCATGATAATCTCTACTTGCTAGACAAAAATTATTTGCAAAGACGAAGTATAGAAACAAGAGTTTTTAGTGCAAGCAAAGAAAAAGATATTTTAATTGCTTCGGCACAAGTTTTGCAGGATATGGGATATACCATAAAAGAATCTGAAACTGCTATTGGTTTAATAACTGCTGAAAAGAATCGTCAGGTAATCTCCACTGCCGAAAAGGTAACCATTAATGTTTTGTCGGCAATTGCGGGAACTGATGTGCAGTATGAAGATGTGCAACGTTTTTATGTGACGATAGTAACTTCAAAATCAGATAAAGATAATGTAGGCGTTAGAGTTCTTTTTACGAGAAAGTCTTGGGATAACAAAGGAAATATTTTTGCGATAGAAAAAATTGATGATCCAAAAATATACAAACAGTTTTTTGAGAAATTAAATAAATCTGTTTTTTTGGCTGCTCATGGAATTTGATGGGAGAACTTATGAAAACAGTTTTGTTTTTCGTAGCAGTAATTTTTATTTTTTCGTCGTGTGTTATGATGGTGAATTCAAATAGTTCTGTGTTGGGGTCCGGCCAATCGCAGGTAGAATTGAGAAATTTTCAAAGTAGAATTTTTGATACCGATGATACGGATGGTGTCATTAGAAACATTATGTCGACAATGCAGGATCTTGGCTTTATAATAGATAGAGCTGATAGAGAGTTAGGATCTGTTTCGGGGTATTCTTTTTCAAGTAAGACAACCCTTACGGTTACGGTACGCACCCGTGCAAGTCAAACTGTTGTAAGAGCGAACGCTCAAGCTGGAACAAGACCTATAACAGCTCCAAAGGCTTATCAGAATTTTTTTAACGCTTTATCCCAATCTTTGTTTTTGGCGGCTAATGAAGTTTTGTAAATTGCTAATTCAGCAAAAGACTATTAAAAGGATAAGTTTATGAGAAAGGTTAGAGTTCGTTTTGCCCCATCTCCAACTGGAGATTTGCACATAGGAGGCGTGCGCACTGCTTTGTTTAATTGGCTTTTTGCAAAAAATCAAAAAGGAGATTTTGTTTTAAGAGTTGAAGATACCGACGAAGTGCGTTCCACAGAAAGCTCTACGCAAGTGATTATTGAAGCCATGAATTGGCTTGGGTTAACTTGGGACGAAGGCCCTGGCAAAGAGCTTGAAAAATATGCACCGTATTATCAAATGCAACGTAAAGAACATGGCGTATATCAAAAATATGTTGACGAACTTTTAACAAAAGACACTGCCTATAAATGTTTTTGCTCTGCGCAAGCTGTTGAAGAGATGAGAAAAAAAGCACAAGCCAATAAACTACCTCCAAAATACGATGGAACTTGCAGAAATCTTACTTGCGAACAAATAAAACAAAAAGAACAACAAGGGTTAAAACCAGTTATAAGATTTAAAACTCCACAAGACGGAAAAATAATTTTGAAAGATTTAATTCGCGGAGAAGTTGAGTTTGACAATATGCTGCTTGACGATTTTGTAATAATGAAAGCTAATGGTGTACCCACATACAATTTTGCTTGCGTTGTAGATGATAGCCTTATGGAAATGACGCACATTTTAAGAGGTGACGACCATATTTCAAACACTCCCAGACAAATGCATATTTACAAAGCTTTTGGTTGGACATTGCCGGAATTTGCACATACAGCTATGATTTTAGGTTCAGATGGAGCAAGACTTTCAAAAAGACATGGACACACTTCAGTTTTAGAATATAGAACGGAAGGATATTTAAAAGAAGCTATCCTTAATTATTTGGCACTGCTAGGCTGGTCTACGCAAGATAGTCAGCAAATTTTTACTTTGGAAGAGCTTAAGCAAAAATTTTCAATAGACAGATGCGGTTCAAGTGCGGCCACATTTGATCCTGCTAAGTTATTGTGGCTAAACGGAGAAAAAATTCGTTCTAAAACTCCACTTGAAGTTTACGAATTATTTATAGATTGGTTGAAATATACCGACAATGAAAATCTTATAAGAGGTTGGGATAAAGAAGTTTTGAAAAAAGCTATTGTTTTAGAGCATGATAAAATAAAAACGCTCAAAGATATTCTTTCTCTTGTGGATTTTTTCTTTGCAGAAGAAGTTAATTATGACGGTAGTGCTGTTGAAAAAGTCTTTCTATCTGAAAAATCAAAAGACAGTGCAAAAATAGTTTTAACCGAAAGTGCAATACGTTTGAAAAATTTAAGCAATTTTTCTGCAGAAGCTTTAGAAAAATATGCAAGAGATTTTGCGGCTGAAAAAAATATAAAAACAGGTCAAGTTTTTCATCCTTTAAGAGTTGCTGTGTCGGGACGCACGCAGGGTCCAAGTTTATTTCATATGCTTGAAATTTTTGGAAGTGATGAGACAGTAAAAAGAATAAAGGAAGCTTTGATAAAGTTTTTCAATTAGGAGGATAGTGTGCTTGAAAAAAACTTAGATACAGACGTTTGTTTTTTAAATCTATTGACGATGTTAGTTTCTACGGTTTGGTGCCAGCTTGGAAAGATTGCAGGTCCTAGTGGAACCGTACAAAAAGATTTGCAAAGTGCAAAAGCTACAATAGATGTGCTTTTGTCGCTTAAGGATAAAACAAAAGGTAATTTGACAAAAAAAGAAGAAAGCATGATGTCTGCGGCAATCGCAGATTTGCAACTCAATTATTCTGAAGAAGTATCAAAATCTTGTGTTTCGGCAAACGTTAAAATTCAAGAAACTGACAGACCAGACTTACAAAAATAAGATGTTTATAAAGAGCCGTCAAAATGAAGTTTACAGAAAAGCGTTAAAATTAAAAGATAAAAAATTCCGAAATGAATTTGGTAGTTTTTTAGTTGAAGGAAAAAAACAGATAGAAGCGATAAGTTTTGATTGGGAAATCGAAGTTGTTTTTGTCACTCCCAATTTTGATTGTTCTTACCTTAAAAATTGCAAACCGATAATTTTACCGGAAAATCTGTTTAATAAATTGGTAAATACAAAAACTCCCCAAGGTATAGTGGCTGTTGTCAAAAAAAATTCCTATCAGATAGAAAAAATTGTAAAGAAAAATGGAGTTTTTGTATTGCTTGAAAGTTTGCAGGATCCGTCAAACATAGGAAGCATCATCCGTTGTGCAGACGCTTTTGGAGCTGCAGCAGTCTTTGTTTCTGCTGAAAGTGCTGATATTTATTGCGAGAAAGCTGTAAACGTTTCTATGGGATCTTTATTTCATTTGCCGGTTATAGATAATGTGGAAATATCGGATATCTTGTATAAGTTGAAAAATGAAAAAATTAAAGTTTTTGCTGCTTCTTTGAAAGCCAAAAAATTTTTAAATGAAATAAAAATTCCTCAAAAGAGTGCTTTTTTAATAGGTAACGAATCAAAAGGTCTTAAAGCAGAAACAGAAAAACTTGTAGACGATAAAATAAAAATTAAAATGAAAGGAAAAGCTGAAAGTTTAAACGCCGCTATAGCTGCATCTATAATTATGTATGAGTATCAATGCAACTCACTTGTGCTAAAAAATTTGGTACAATCTTGACACGTGTAAGCAGGGGTTAAATATGGAAATTGCATTGAATAAAATTTCTAAAATTGAAGGGATTATTGAAGTACCGGCTGATAAATCTATAACTCACAGAAGCATTATGCTATCCTGTGTTGCTTGTGGATTATCTGTAGTTAAAAACTATTTACCTTCAGACGATTGCAAAAGAACTATTGCAGCTTTCAGACAAATGGGTTTAAAAATTAAAGCAAACAATAATATGCTTTACGTTAACGGTGCAGGTCTGAAGCTTTCTAAACCGGGAAGCTTAAAATATGAAATTTTTGCCGGCAATTCCGGAACCACCGCAAGACTTGTTTCAGGAATTCTTGCCGGACAAAATTTTGAAACTACAATAACCGGCGATGCTAGCCTTTCAAAAAGGCCGATGAATAGGATAACAGAACCTTTATCATTAATGAACGTTGAAATAACCTCTGAGAACGGCTTGTTGCCATTGACTATAAAAGGAAAAAATCCGCTAAAAGCAATAAACTACAAAAGCGATAAAGCAAGCGCCCAAGTAAAGTCAGCTGTTTTGTTTGCAGGTCTTTATGCCGATGGAATAACGTCTTACGAGGAACCGATAAAATCGCGCGATCATAGCGAAAGAATGTTAAAAGCTTTTGGTGCAAATGTTAAAGAAAACGGTAATCTTGTTTCCATTTTACCTGCTGATGAACTTATCGGAAGGGAAATAACTGTTCCCGGCGATATCTCCTCAGCTGCATTTTTTATTGCGGCAGCACTTCTTGTTCCAAACTCAAAATTGGCAATAAAAAACGTAGGCATAAACCCTACAAGAGATGGAATAATTGAGGTTTTGCAGAAAATGGGTGCTTGTATAAACTTGGTAAATATTAGAGAAAATTCAGGCGAACCGACAGCAGATATTGAAGTTAAATATTCGCAACTAAAAAGTGCAAATATTGACGCTGAAATTGTTCCTAGAATGGTAGATGAAATTCCAATTTTTGCACTTATCGCAACACAGGCTAACGGAACCACTAAAATCACTGGGGCAAAAGAACTGCGTGTAAAAGAAAGCGATAGAATAGCCGCTGTATCGAGCCAGCTAAGCAAGCTTGGTGCACAAATTGAAGAGTTTGAAGACGGGTTTGTTATAGAAGGTGGCACCAAACTAACCGGTAGTTGTGTTGATAGTTTTGACGATCACAGAATCGCTATGACTTTAGCAATAGCCTCTTTGATTGCAAACGGAAAAACAATTATAAGCAATGCTCAATGCGTAGACATTTCTTTCCCTAATTTTTACGAGATTTTGAGGAAAGTGTGCAAGTGACAAAAAAAGAGAATAACGGTATTGTTTTTTTAATAGGTCGGCAGTTTTTTCGAATAATGTTTGCTTTGCTTTATAGATGGGAAATTTCAGGAACAGAAAATATTCCGCAACAGTCAGGTGCGATAATAGCTCCAAATCATATAAGCTTTTTTGATCCGCCGCTTACCGGTTCGGCAATGAAAAGACCTTTAAATTTTATGGCAAAGAGAGAATTATTTAATATTCCAGTTTTTGGTTGGCTTATAAGCCAAACAAATGCTTTTCCTGTTAAGCGTGGTGCAACCGATATACCTGCAATGCGGAATGCTTTTTCGCTTTTAGAAAACGGGCATTTGCTTTTAATGTTTCCAGAAGGAACGCGTTCGAAAGACGGGAAAATAAGCAAAGCAAGAGCGGGGGTGGGGATGGTGTCTTGCAATGCACAAGTTCCTGTGATTCCAGCAAAAATTGAAAATACGAATAAAATATTTTCTTTTAAGAAAATAAAAATAACTTACGGAAAACCTATATTTCCACCGTCTAATTTTTCTAAACAAGATTATGTGCTTTTGTCTCAAAAGGTTTTAGATGCTATTGGAGAAATGTAGGTTTTTTGGATAACTTTAAAACTTGGAATGGGTAAAATTGTGTTGAAAATTCAAATTGCCAAAAAAGCCGGTTTTTGTTTTGGTGTTAGGAGAGCCGTAGAATTAGCTGAAAAAAGCGTAAAGCAAGGTCTAAAAACATACACACTAGGTCCGATTATTCATAACCCTCAAGAAGTAAAAAGACTTGAAGATAAAAATATACAAATTTTGAAGAGTCTTAAAAATATTAAAAACGCTACCATAGTTTTACGTGCCCACGGGATACCATCAGGTCTTAATGAAAAACTAAAAAAAAATAAGACCATTTCAATTGTGGATGCCGTTTGTCCTTTCGTAAAGAGGGCACAAGAGATAGTTAAGACAATAAACGCAAAACAACAGGACGCTAAAAGCAAAAACATTGCTATTATTGGCGAGAGAAAACATCCTGAAATTATTGCTCTTATTTCTTACGACAAAAACGCTTGTACGGTTATTGAAAGCAATAAAGATGCACAAAATTTTAAAAGTTCGTCAAAGATTGTAGATGTGGTAAGCCAGACTACGCAAAGTCAGGAAAAGCTTGATACTATTGTGAAAATTTTAAAAAAACATTACTGCGTCAGGGTTCACAATACTATTTGCAAAGCGACTTTTGACAGACAAAATGCTGCTGAAAAGCTTGCTAAGAAGGTTGAACTGATGATAGTTGTGGGAGGGAAAAATTCTGGAAACACAAACAGACTAGCACAGATTTGCTCGAAATGGGCTAAAACTAAACTTATTGAAACTGCTGAAGATATTCGCAAAGTTTGGTTTAAAAATATTTTGAAAATAGGGCTGACTGCAGGTGCTTCTACGCCTGATTGGATAATAGAAAATGTTAAAGGAAGGGTAAAAGAAATACTTAAAACTTCTGAAAAAACAATAAATATAAAAGGAGACACTTATGACAGAAAACAACAACATAGGAAGAACAACTTTTGAAGACGAAAACGTCAGTATGGAAGACATTCTAAAAGAGAGTGGGGTTCCACAACATTTGGATTCCGGAAAAGAAATAGAGGTAACTGTTGTCGGAGAGACAAGTGAAGGGTTTATTGTTGATTTGGGAATGAAATCTGAAGGGATAATTTTAAAATCAGAGTATCAAGACGAAATAATTCCTTCTGAACTTACAGTTGGAGCAAAAATTAGCGCCGAACTTATCGGTTTTCACGGTCAACCAGTTTTATCTTGCAAAAAAGTTTTTGAGAGAAAAAAATGGCAGGACATTCAAACTGTTTTTGAAAACAATTCACACATCAACGGGACGATTTTAAAAACTGTCAAAGGAGGGTTTATTGTTGACATTGGCATAAATGCTTTTTTGCCGATATCTCAACTGGATGTTTATTTCATAAAGGAGACTGATAAATATGTGGGAAAAACTTATGTTTTTGCAATCGCAGAATTTGATAGAAAAAAACATAATGTTGTGTTATCAAGGCGTAAAATACTAGAAGAAGAGAAAAGTGCTAAAAAAACTGCTGCTATAGAAAGTCTTTCTGTAGGAAAAATCGTTGACGGAACAGTTTCAAACATAACCAAATTCGGTGTTTTTGTAAACATTGGCGGAGTGGATGGTCTTTTGCACATAAGCGACATGGCATGGTATAAAGTTAAAAGTGCTCAAGATTTAGTAAAAGTTGGTCAAAGCGTACGTGTTCAAATTACAAAAATTGATAAAGAAAATAAGAAAATTTATCTAAACATGAAAAGTCTTACTCCAAACCCTTGGGATTGTGTAGAAGAGAGATTTCCGGTAAGTCTTGTTATGAAAGGCACCGTTAAGTCAATTGCTGATTATGGTGCTTTTGTAGAACTTGAACCAGGCGTAGAAGGTCTTTTGCATGCGTCAGAATATTCGTGGACTGACGATAAAGCTTTTAAAAAAGAATTGAAAAAAGATCAGGAAATTGAAGTTAAGATAATTTCTGCAGACAAAGAAACTAAAAAAATAAGTTTATCTGTTAAAGCTATGCTCCCAAATCCGTGGGAGGATTCTTTAAAAACTTGCTCACCGGGAACTATAGTCAAGGGAATTGTTCAAAATCTTACTCCTTTTGGTGCTTTTGTAAAACTACCGCAGGGTGTGGAGGGTCTTATCCATATAAGTGATTTTTCTTGGACTAAAAAAATTAGACACCCGCAAGACATGTTAAAGGAAGGAGATGAAATTGAAGTGATGATACGTGAAGTAAATCCGCAAAATCAAAAAATTTCGCTTTCTCTAAAACACATTCAAGACGATCCGTATAAAAAATATAAAGTAGGAAATGTAATTGAAGGAAAAATTGTACGTGTAGTGGAGTTTGGGGCTTTTATAGAGTTAGAACCAGGTATAGAGGCACTTATAAGAAATTCTGAAGCTACATCAATAAAAACCGAAAAAGAACGTTCCTTTAAAGAAGGTGAAACCGTAGAAGCAAAAATTATAAATTTTAATGCAAAAAATAGAAAAATAGAAGTTTCTATAAGAAAACTCGAATTTGACAGTGAAAAAGAGCTTGTAAAAAAATATTCTGTGGATTCAGAAAACCCAACGCTAGGAGATATTTTGGTAGAATACTAAGGTTATCCTAATTTTTTCTATGCAGTTTGGTGTAATTCAATAAGCCGCCATCTCTTATGATGTTTTGCATAAATTCAGGGAATAGCTGAGCAGCGTAAGTTTTGTCCTTTGCAATTATCTTACCTTCTCCGAGATTTATTTCGATAACATCTCCATTTTGTATTTCTTTGACCGCTTGTGGACATTCTAGAATTGGTAGACCTATGTTTATTGAATTTCTAAAAAATATTCTCGCAAAAGAGATAGCTATTAGTGCTGAAATACCAGATGCCTTGATAGCTATCGGTGCGTGTTCCCTTGAGGAGCCACAACCGAAATTGTTTTCAGCTACTATAATATCGCCATCCTTAACGTTTTTAACAAAATTTCCATCAATATCTTCCATGCAGTATTTTGCAAGCTCAGAAGGTTCTGTAGTGTTTAGATACCTTGCAGGAATTATCTCGTCGGTATTTACATTTGAACCGTATTTGTGAACTCTACCTCTCAAAACAATATTTTTCATTTTTACTCCTAAAGCGTGATTTTTGCATCACCATGAACGTATGTTTTTTTGTCTAATTTTTCAAATCTATTTTGAAGCAATAAATTTAGCATTAAGTTAATCAAAATATTATAACGATTATCCTATTTTTATGAGATTTATTTTGTTTAGAAAAAGATCAGATACAAGAGTTTTTAAAACGGCATTTTCAGTTTTTGAAAGTTCCGGATCATTTTCTATGAGCTGCGTTGAATAGTCTTTTGTCCATTCTATAATATCTGCGTCTTTTATCAAGTCTCCGGCTTTAAATTCTGGAAAACCGTGTTGAGCTACGCCTATTATTTCTCCTGGTCCGCGCATTTTCAAATCTTCTTGTGCTATTTCAAACCCATTATTTGTGGACGTGATTATTGAAATGCGTTTTTGGGAGTTCAAAGTTTTTGAATTGCTTACAAGGTAAGTAAAAGATGGTTTTGAGCTTCTACCTATTCTCCCTCTAAGCTGATGCAAAGCTGAAAGACCAAATCTTTCGGCATGTTGTATAATCATTACAGTAGCATCAGGAGCGTCAATTCCAACTTCTATTACCGTTGTGGATATCAAAACATTGAATTCTTTTGCTTTAAATTTTTTCATTATCTCATTTTTTTCGACAGGTTTCATTTTTCCATGCAATAACCCAACTTTAAAACTTTTAAACACAGATTGTGAAAGCTTTTCTGCTTCCACGCTTGCGGCTTTCAATTCAAGTTTATCAGATTCGTCAACAAGCGGATAAACAATATAAGCTTGGTTGCCTTTTTCTAATTCCTCTATAGTTTTTTGATATGCGGTTTGTTCGCTTGAGTAAAAAGTTTTTATAGGAATTCTTCCGGGTGGTAAATGAGAGATTATCGTCAAATCCATTTCTCCATAAACTGTCATTGCAAGCGCTCGTGGGATTGGTGTTGCTGTCATCATTAAAATATCAGGCGTTGAAGATTTTAAAGCAGCAGCAAATTTTTGCATAACGCCGAATCTATGTTGTTCATCAACTATTATTAGTGATAAGTTTTTAAATCCAATTCTATCTTCAATTAAAGCGTGTGTTCCAATGGCAATTTTTATTTTTCCACTTTGAATACCTAAAATTATTTTTTCGCGTTCCTTTTTTTTTCTTAAAGTTGACGAGGTTGCTAATGTAATGGGTATGTCTAGAGAATAGAGCAGGTTTGAAATTGTTAAAAAATGTTGTTCAGCAAGAATTTCTGTAGGGGCAATAATCATCGTTTGAAAACCATTTTCAACAGCCAACAAAATTGCACTTAATGCTACGACAGTTTTTCCGCAGCCAACATCTCCCATAAGCATTCTATTCATTTGATAGGGTTTTTGCATATCAGCAAAAATTTCGTTTATTGCTTTTTTTTGATCATTTGTGAAGTTAAATTTTAGAGCTTTTTTGAAAGGCGAGAGCAAGCTTTTTTTAATTTCATATTTTTGTTGTTTAAAATTCTTTTTGTTTTTTTTTCTAAATATCGACAATGCGGTTTCTAAAACAAAAAACTCTTGAAAAGCAAAAGTACGTCTTGCATTCTCAGCTTCTTCAAGCGTTGCAGGATAATGGATTTTTTGTATGGCAGAACCAGACTTCATTTTTATTAAACCGTTAAAATAAGGAATTAAATTTGAAATATCAGGATAAGAATTAGAAGTTTCGTCTATAATTGTTTTAACCGTTTCACGGATGTTTTTTTGGTTTAATCCTTCAGTGGCGTGATATATTGGAATTATTTTATTAAAGTAGGACGGATTATCGTGTTTGTTTTGGATAATTTCATAATCTTCAGTCAATATAAAAGCTGCATTTAATTCTTTTTTTGGAGTGCCGTAGACGTAGGCGTATTTTGAATTTTCAAAAATTTTTTTTATTGAAGCAAATATATCAAAATGGGCATAAGGGTTATGTCGCCTGTAAAAACGAATATAAGTTTTTGACTGACCGTCAAAAAATTCTACATCTAATACGGCAAGTCTGTTTTTTGTGTGTCGTTGATAGCATTTTCCAATTTGCCCGAATACGGAAACTTGTGGGTAAAAAAAAGCTTGTTTTATAGAGCATATTTTTGTCCTGTCCTGATATTTAAGTGGAAAAAAAATGAGGGCATCTTTGGCGGTTTTTATGCCGAGTTTTTCAAACAGCAGTGCCCGCTTTGGTCCTACGCCTTTTATGTACTTGATTTGGGAATGTAAGTCTAACATATCCCTATTATAACACAAGATTAAAGAAACGTTGTGGCTTTAAAGCTTTCCTAATTTTAGTGAAGCAAGGTTGGTTGCAGTTTTCATTAATTCCGCTTTGTCGCTTTCAAACGTGAGTAACAATTTCACATTTTCATGCAGCGTGTGTCTCAAACCCACCGGCTGCCACATCGACACATGCTGTAAGGGAAAAGGTAACTGCCAAGTCTTGTAAAACGACTGTACTTAGAAAAACTTGAAATTAAAGACCAACCCGCTTTTTGAAAGAAAGATTCTTACAAATAGTAGTCAGCCATTTCACTTTTTTTTTAAAGACAGCTGGCCACAAGACCTTTGCCTTTAATTCCCACTTTCTTTTCCTTTCAGGTCGGCATTTGCTGTTATTCCCACTTTTCTAAAAGGGTGTGTGCTGGTTTGCCGTAAATTCCCACTTTTCTAAAAGGGTGTGCACTGGTTTGCCGTAAATTCCACCTTTTTTAAAGGGGGTGGGCGCCAACGGCGGCCGGGGGTTTTAAAACCTAAAAATTCACCAAATAACAATAAACCCAGCGAAACTAATCGAAAAAAACAAAAAACCATAAAAAAACTACCGACTTTGTTCCACAACACCATTTATTTTTAGCTTTATCGTTTCTATATTTTCCAACCCATCATTATCAACAACTTTCACAGCTATATTATGTGTTCCAGTTTTTAGAGAAACCGTTTGCTTACCGTCTTTGTCAATAAATATAGAAGGCTTAAAACCTTTCTCTTTATCATAGCTAAAATCCCAACTATAAAATTCAATACCTGCTTCACTTTTTCCTTCGGCTATCAATTCTATTTTGTGCAAATCGTCAATGCCACGCTCTAATTCGTTGATACGCACAGCAATCTCTGGTTTTGTGGCAATAGGAACAATTTCATCAACCCGCACCAGCTTTATGATGCGGTCTTCGGTGTTTTTTAGACGAGTAGCTTCTTCAACAGCACCTCTTCCAAATGAAAAAGCGATGATGTAACCAATTGGTTTTTTCTCTGCGATATTTTTTTCCAGCAACGCTTTATCAAAACGTTGAATCGCCGCGATAAACTTGTCAATCACATCACGACCAACATTATCCGAGCGTTTCACCTGTATCGGCGTTCCGTCGGCTGTTTTTCCGTCAAGACCCATATCTACTCGCTGCTTTATGTTGGATGTTCCGCCGAATTGCTGGACAACCCAAGACTCAAACTCAAAAGCATCTTTGTAACGGAGCGTGTCGTAATCATATTTGTGAAGCTGAACAATGTACGGTGCTGTAAACAGTGCAGCCTGCTTTTTCGTGGCGCCATATTGTTTTTCAAGACGGAATTCAGTAACTTTTACAGCCTGCACTGATTGGTCTATGCCAATCCACTGCCGTCCGAGCTTTTCCGCAACGGCTATTGTGGTGCCGCCACCCATAAAAGGATCTAAAATAATATCGCCTTTATTAGACGAGGCTTTGATGATGCGCTCAAGCAAGGCTTCGGGTTTTTGGGTTGGGTAACCGATGCGTTCTTTACTTTCGGTACCGATAGGATTGATTTCATCCCAGACATCTCGGCATATTGCTTCATGGTACCATTTTCCTTCTTTTTCATCCCACAACTCAGGATAATTTGCATTATAAGCATAACGTTTATTCTGCCATGATTTATAATATTGAGTATTGAACGTGTAGTTTTTGCTTTTTGTATAAAACCATATACTATCATGTTTCCTTGCAAATTGTTTCTTTCCAGCCCCACCCGTTCTATAACTCCATACAATTTCATTCCTGAATTGTTTATCGCCAAAAAGTTTATCCAATACATTGACTCGAATATATGCGTCAGCGTGCCAGTCGCAGTGCAGATATATGCTTCCGGTTTGTTTTAGCACGCGGTGCATTTGTTCAACCCGCTCTTTCAGCCAGTCAATGTAATGGCTAATGCCGCCCGCCCAGCGGTCTTGAAAGCTCCGCACTTCGCCCGCGTCTCCCCAGATTACTTCGTAATTGCGGTTTGAGAAAAACGGTGGGTCAAGATAGATTAAATCTACTATTTCGCTATCTAATTTTCTTAGGATTTCGAGATTGTCTCCAAGAATGAGTTTGTTTACCATAATGAAGTTGCCTCCTTTAATTTATTTTCACCAATTCAAAAATGCATCCTGTCCTTTAATTCCACCTTTATTAAAGGGGGTGTGCTTGTAAAAGCACGGGGTCTATCGTCAGGATTTACTTTTAGGTAAGTGTCTAACAAGTATACTTTATATTTTAGGTTTTAAAACCCCCGGCCAGCTATCGCTGCCCACCCCCTTTAGAAAAGTGGGAATTAAAGGCAACAATGTGACTGCCGCAAGGGAAAGTGGGAATTAAAGGCAACGGAGTAAACATCCCGACTGACACATATCAGACACTACCTGCAAGGAAATGGGTACAACTGCCAAGCCTTGCAAAACGACCGGACTTTAAAAGTAGTCTTTAATTTTACCTTTTTTAAGGATCAGCCGAACCACAAACCTCGACTTTGATTCACTTTTCCTTGCAGTTGGTTTTTGCAGTTAATTCCACCTTTATTAAAGGGGGTGTGCTTGGAAAGCACGGGGGTTTTAAAAACGCTCATATTTAATTTTTTAAGTAAAATTGTATATGAATTGAGTAATTTTTAGGTTTTAAAACCCCCGGCCAGCTATCGCTGTCCACCCCCTTTAGAAAAGTGGGAATTAAAGGCAACAATGTGACTGCCGCAAGGGAAAGGGGAATTTCCAGCAAACTGCCCGACCCTATCTTGAAAAAGGTGGAATTAAAGTCGAGATTGCGGCTTGACCGGTCTCTCAAAAAATGGGCATTAAGGGCAAGAACCCGCAACAACTGGAAAGGTGGATTAAAGAATATTTAGTCAATAATGAAAAAAATGAAAGCAAGAAACTATTTTCTTTCAAGTTTATACAAACGTGGTGGAACGTCTTTTGTAAGCTTTCCAACTCCGCCAAAAGGAACATGCATGCCTGCAATTATTATATTGTTTTCATATGCGTATTTTAAAATTTCAGCTCTCGTTTTTGCGGCTAAATTAGGATCGATATCATAAGTTATTGAAAAACTTGGATCGGCAGTCTGCAAAGCGACAATGTGCATCAAATCACCTATAACTAAAAGTTTTTCTCCATTAGAAGTTATCTCAAAAGCTGTGTGACCGGGAGTATGTCCTACCGCTTTTACAGCTTTTATTTCAGTAAAAATGTTTTTGCCCCACTCTAAAAACTTAATGCGGGAATCGTAGAGCTTTTTTACTGATATTGGAAGAATCGCTCTTGCGGTGCTTACCCAATAATCAAGCTCATCTTTAGATACAAAAATATCGGCATTTTTAAAAACTTTAGATCCTGCATTGTCAATAAGACCTCCGATGTGATCGCCATGCATGTGTGTAAGCAAAATAGCATCTATGTTTTCAGGATTAATGCCGATAGAATTTAAGTTTTTTGCAATATTTCCACTATTTGTACCGCTGTCTATCAAAATATTTTTACCGTTTATTTGAACGAGAAAAGTATTTATTGAAGCCGGCAAACTGTTATTTCCTGCAAAAATTTCTTTTACTACTTGCACATTAGAATTTAAAACTAAATTTATGCCCATATCAGTTGGAACATCCTGCAAAGAGATAAATGTCAATTGTCCAACCCTTCTTTTTTCAATTTTTTCATTCATAGTATCCGCCCTTAAGTTTTGATTAAAAACAACCACTAAACAACATAACGCAAACAAAATTTTTACTTTCATTAAATTTTCTCCTAAATTATTAAAACTAATCTTGTCTTAAAGCGTCTATAGGGTTTAAAAGTGAGGCTTTTCTTGCAGGCCACACTCCAAAAACAAGCCCTATAAAAACTGAAAAACAAAATGCCAAAACTATAGAAAAAACAGTAACAGTTGTAGACCATCCCGCAAATTTTCCAATAACAAAAGAAACGCCGCCACCTAAAGCTATACCTATAATTCCACCTGAACAACATACAAAAACGGACTCTATCATAAACTGGAAAAGAATATCTGAGTTATTTGCGCCAACAGCTTTTCTCAAACCTATTTCTTTAGTTCTTTCAGACACCGAAACAAACATTATATTCATTATTCCAATTCCGCCGACAAGTAAACTTATAAAAGCAATTGAACCTAAAAGCAGCGAAAAAGCTCTCGCCATAGACGACATTGCTTCTTGAATTTCAGCCATATTTCTAATTCTTATAGCATCTTTAGAAAACGTCATTCTGTGCGTCCATAAAATTCTTTCACTGATACTTTCTGCAACTTCAGACATATCGGCGTCTTCTTTTACTTGCACGTCCATATAATTTATATAGCGAGTTCCAGCAATTCTTCTCATTGCGGTATTTAGAGGAATCACTATTTTGTCGTCCTCATCGCGAAACCCACTTGAACCTTTCTCAGGAGCAACACCTATAACTTGGAAATCAATTCTATCTATTTTTATATATTCGCCTATCGGGTTAAAATTTTCATCATTGTAAAGTTCTCTAACAACAGTTTTTCCAACTATTGCAACTCTGGATTTTTCCTTATTTTCAAGATGAGTAAAAAACCTTCCTATTTCAGGTTGAGAATTTTTGAGTTCTGCATAATCTGGAGAAACACCCTCAAGCCTTGTATTGTAATTTTTACCATCTGCAACCACTTGAACCCTACCGTTTATATAACCACTTACGGCTTTTATTCCACAAACATTGTTTTTGATATCATCAATATCGCTTTCTAATAAACGTAGTCGTGCACCGCTTTCAGACGATATTCCACCTCTTTGGGAATTTCCAGGACTTACAGATAAAAGATTTGCACCCAAACTTGAAACTTGCTCTTCAATAGATTTTCTTGCACCTGTTCCAATTGCAAGCATAGATATTAAACTTGCTACGCCTATCATAACTCCAAGTATAGACAGAATGGTTCTGACTTTATTGCCCAAAAGAGCACAAAATCCTTGAACAAAATAGTCTTTAATTCTTGAAAGAGAAAAAAAACTATGCTTGTAACAATTGCGACTAGAAGTTTTTGAAATTTCTGTTTGGCAAGCTGATTTATTGTCTGAAATTATTAACCCGTCTTGAACTTTGATAGTTCTTGTCGCGTAAGAGGTAAGTTCTGGCTCGTGAGTTACCATAACAATTGTTATTCCGGTTTTGTTCAGTTCTTTTAAAATATTTATGATTTCTTCTGTCGACTTTGTATCTAAATTTCCTGTAGGTTCGTCGGCAAAAATAATCAAAGGTTTGTTTATAAGAGACCTTGCTATAGCCACTCTTTGCTGCTGCCCGCCTGATATTTCGTTAGGGTGATGATTTATGCGAGCAGACAAGCCGACCATATCTAAAAGCTTGTTAGGGTTTTCGTGATTTGCTTCGTCTTTTGAGTTTGAATAAATTATTGGAAGTTCTACGTTTTTTTCAATTGTAAGTTTTGGCAAAAGATTGAATTGCTGAAAAATAAAGCCTAAATAGTGATTTCTTAAAGAAGCAAGCTCGTCGTCTGAATAATCAGAAATTTCAACACCGTCAAGTTTATAAGAACCTTCCGACGGCTTATCTAAAAGACCTAATATGTTTAAAAGTGTGGATTTTCCACTTCCAGAATGACCCATAATAGCAACAAATTCGCCCTGGTAAATTTCTAAATTTATACCGTAAAGAACTGGAACTTCCAATTTCCCCAAACGATACGTTTTTTTTATGTTTTTTAGCTCTATTACTTTCATTCAAGTACGCCTTTGAAATCTTATTACAAATAGAACATATATCCATCTTCAACAGAATTTTTTTCAGTTTCAAAAACTAACTCCTCTAAAGTTATAGAACTTAAAATATTGCTGATAGCGGAATCTAGTTTGTCAAAAACTATAGACTGCATCGCAAATTCAATGGATTTATTGCCTTTTAAAACTGTTGGATGTGTTTTCTCAAACAAACCAACTTCTATGGCAGATAATATATCAAATAGAGTTATGTTTTTAGGTGGTTTTAAAAGCTGGTATCCACCTTGCTTTCCTTTTGTAGACACTACAATGCTTACTTTTTTTAACAAAACAAAAACTTGTTCTAAATATATTTTTGAAATTTTTAACTTTTCAGATAGACTTTTTACAGTTGTTTGATTACCCGTATTTGATTGTTGTGCCAAATAAATCATAGATGCTATTGCGTATCTTGATTTGGTAGATATTCTCATCTTTTTCCTTTTTTAGACATACTCATCTCTTATACCTTTGTCTATATTCTCAAAGAATTTTTCAAGACTAGTAATATCTGGCTTATTGAGGTTTTTTTTGCACTTATTTATAAGCTCATATCCTAATTCTTTGGTTTTAGGACTTGCGAAATCTAAAAGGTATTCTTTTAAAGTAAGCAGGGCATTGAGTTCGCAAAAAGGCTTAATGTCTCCGGGTTTTGCTAAATTCATAAAATTTTCGCCAGTGCGGTTACGTCTATAGCAAGCGGCACAAAAAGATGGGATATAATTTTTAGATATTAATGAAGCAGTAATCTCTTCTAAAGAACGCATATCACTAAGCGCAAATTGACTTTTTTTGCTGTCATTGTGTTTGAGCGAGTTATCATTGTACCCGCCTGGAGTAACACTAGAAGCAGCACTTATTTGCGAAACGCCTAAATCCAATAGCTCGTCTCTTATATGCGAATTTTCCCTTGTTGACAGTATTATTCCTGTGTAAGGAACAGAAAGTCTTAAAACAGCCACTATTTTCTTAAAATCTTCGTCTGAAACTGCATGTTGAATATTTTCCGTATATTTAGAACCTAAAGCTGGCTCTATTCTTGGAACAGAGATAGTATGAGGTCCTATACTGTAAGTTGTTTCTAAATATTCTATATGCATAAGCAAAGCAAGAATTTCAAAGCGATAATCATAAAGACCAAGCAAAGGACCTATTCCAACATCGTCTATACCAGCTTTAAAAGCGTTGTCTATGGCATCTAAACGATTATCAGGATCAGCTTTTGTTCCGGAAATATGTAGTTTTCTGTAAGTTTCATCGTGATAAGTTTCTTGAAAAATCTGATAAGTACCGATGCCAGCAAATTTTAATTTTTTAAAACTTTCAACGTCCATAGGTGCGACATTGATATTTACGCGTTTTATTTTATTACCGTTAATTTGAGCACTGTAAACCGCATTAATCGCTTCAACATAATAATTTATGTTTTCTTTTGAGCTTTGCATTTCGCCTGATACAAGCAAAATTCTTTTATGACCTTTCTTCAAAAGAAATTCAGTTTGAGATATTATCTCGGCAATAGTTAACTTTTTTCTTTCTATTAAATTGTTTTGCACCGAAAACCCACAATAAAGGCAAGAGTTAAAACATAAATTACTTATATAAAGCGGAACGAACAAAACAACACGTTTTCCATATATTTCATTTTTAACAAAAGCGGCAGCGTCATAAATTTTTTTTAAATCTTTAGCATTTGAAACAGTCATAAGTTTGGCACTGTCAACAATAGAAAGTCTTTTTAAAGATTTCGTTTTTTCTAAGATTTCATCAATTTCTTTCTCGCTAGATTTAATATTTATTAAAGAATTGATTTTGACTTCATCTATGTGTTTCAAAAAAACCTTCCTTTTCCGGAAAGCAACATATTGTTAACCAGAATCTGTCTATATCGTTATATTTACGCTTTATAAAAGACCAATGATAGAATTTTCAAATTTCAGAAATGTTTGATGATTTTTCCAGCAGAGCATTTATATTTTTTCTGGCAGTTTTTTGCATTTCTATTGTGGCATTGCCGCCTATGCAGCCACCCTCGCAGCACATAACTTCTACAAGATTGCCCTCTTCGCACTTGCCAGTTTTAGCCATTTTTATCAATTGCCTTATGGTATCTTTATTAAGACCGTTTATAACATATGGTCTAATTAAATTTTTATCAACAAGAGCGGCTACAGCAGCACAAACGCCTCCTGAAACACCAAACCCTCTGCCTTGTTTTGAGCTTTCAATATCAAATTTTTCTTCACTACATTTTGCAATATCTATGCCTTTTGCAATAAATAAAGCACTAATTTCTTCATAATTTGTAACAAAGTTTACGTTTTCATTTCCTCGTGCTTCAATTTTTTTGGCAACACAAGGACCTACAAACACTGTAATAGCATCTGCAATTTCTTTTTTAACTTTGCGGGCTATGTAGTAGAGAGGAGTTTTGGTGTCAGAGACAAATGGTTTAATTTCAGGAAAATGCTTTTTTATGAATTGGTGATAGCCGGAACAACATGAAGTAGTCATAAAAGATTTATTTTCTGCCATTTTTTCTCTGAATTCTTTGGCTTCATTGCACGTTGTTTCGTCAGCACCTTGCGCCACTTCATAGACATCTGCAAAACCAGCTTTAAGCATTGCAGATTTTAACTGATATATATTTGCACAAAATTGACCGGCTATGGATGGTGCAATCAAACCTATAACTTTTTTTTTATTTTTTATTTCTTTTAAAATATCTATTATCTGGCTTTTTTCATGAACAGCACCGAAAGGACAATTTATTACGCATTTTCCACAAGATATACACGATGAATAATCTATTTGAGCAAATCCGTCTAAACTTTTCTTTATGGCGCCAACAGGACATGAATCTTCACAAGGAACCGTAACATTGACAATAGCATTATAAGGACAAGCCGATATGCACATTTTACAGTATTTGCATTTTGTGTTGTCTATTGTTGACATACCATTTTGAATGGTTATTGCTCCAAATTTGCAAGATTGTTGACAAGGTCTTGCAACACATCCTTTACACAACGGGGTAACATAAACTCTATGAGGAGTGCAACCTTTGCAAGCAGTATCTATTAACGTCAAAGGGTTTGGGTCAATTTCTTTTCTATGTTCTGCTTCTTTTGCATATTCGCTTAAACATTTAGACTCATCATTATATTCAACAGCAAACCCAAGACCTGAAATAATCCTATCTCTAATAACGGCACGTTCTTTATAAATGCAACATCTGTATGGAACTTGCGTTCCTTTAGGGCGCATTTCAAAAGGGATAAGACGAGTTTTTTCTAAAAAATCATCAGATAAAAATGCTTTTATAATTCTTACTAAAACGTCTCTTTTTAAAGATATGGTTTGATTATTGTCCATTTTTACACCATATTTGGATTTATAGTAAATTGAATAAACTTTCCAACGAGATTTTCGTTTAAAATTTTAATGTCAGAAGGTGTATCTAGAACACAAGGGGTAAAATTCCATATATACTTAATCCCAGAAGTTGTAATCAATTTTACCGTTTCTTGAGCGAATTTTCTTGGGACAGTCAAAATAGCAATATCTAATTTTAAATTTTTCTTTAATTCTGGTAGTTTAGAGATATGAAAAACTTTTTTTCCATTAACAGATAAGTCTATTTTCAGGGGATCGTTATCAAACAAAGCCAGAATTTCAAAACCATACACTGCGAAATTAGTGTATTTGGCAAGTGCAAATCCAAGATTGCCAGCACCTGCAATAAAAGCCTTTTTTTTCTTTTTAAACCCTAAAGCTTTTTCAATAGATTTTTTAAGATCAGCGACACAATAACCAATTTTACAAACGCCTGCATTATTTAAAAATTTTATATCTTTCCTCACTTGCGAATCATCAATTTTTAGTAAAGATGCAATCTGAGGACTGCTTATATTTTCGACACCTTTATCAACATAGTCAACTAAAATATTATGATACAAAGTAAGCCTATTGATAATTTTGCTTGACAACCCGACTATCATAAGCCAACTCCATTTTAAAATTACAAAGAACAAAACAACTGCAACGCACTATTTTTTGCAATTTTTTAATTTTATTCATTATCTCCATTGTAAGCTTTTATAAAAATTTCTCTTATATCTTTCATCAAAGGATATGCCGGATTTGCACCTGTGCATTGATCATCAAACGCAAGATCTACAAGTTCATCTAATTTTGCGTCAAAATCAGCTTTTGTAATTCTGCCATTATCAAGTTCTTTTATTGACAGCGGTATGTTCAAATCTTTCTTCAATCTACTAATCGCTTTTATCAACAATTCAATTTTCTCATCGTCATTTTTACCGCCAAGTCCAAGTTCATCGGCAATTTGCCCGTACTTTAGCTTTGCATTAGGGTATTTATATTGAGGAAATATTGCTTGTTTTTTAGGTTTATCTGTAGAATTGTAACGAATAACGGCATTTATAAGCAAAGCATTTGCGATACCGTGTGGAATTCCAAAAGCAGACCCAAGCTTATGAGCCATAGAATGACAAATCCCAAGGAAAGAATTTGCAAACGCCATTCCAGCAAGGCAAGACGCATAATGCATTCTTTCTCTAGCTTTTGGATCATCTTTTCCAGAATTGTAAGAACGGACTAAATATCTAAAAATTAGTTTTGCTGATTCTAATGCCGGCGAGTTTGTAAAATTTGTGGCAAGTGTAGAAACGTAAGCTTCTATGGCGTGAGTTAAAGCGTCAATTCCTGATGCAGCACATAAACCTTTTGGCATTGTGTCAACGAAATTAGGGTCTATAATTGCCATAGAAGGCGTTAAAGCATAGTCAGCAATAGGGTATTTAATATGAGATTTATCATCGGTAATAACTGCAAAAGGCGTTACTTCAGAACCTGTTCCAGAAGTTGTGGGTATTGCCACAAGTTGTGCTTTTTTGCCAAGTTCAGGTATTGAACAAATCCTTTTCCTTATATCCATAAAGCGCATTGCTATGTCTTCAAAAACAGTTTCCGGCTGCTCATACATAAGCCAAATGATTTTTGCTGCATCTATCGGCGAACCACCGCCAAAAGCAATTATGACATCAGGCTGATAAGTTTTAACCATTGCTAATGCGTCAGAAATTGTAGAAAGAGTTGGATCTGGTTTTACGTCAAAAAATATCTGAAAATCTGTTCCTATTTCTTCAAGAACTTTTGTTATATTATCAACTGCACGAGAATCAAATAAAAACCTGTCGGTAACGATAAAGGCGCGTTTTTTACCTTGCAATTCACGTAAAGCGAGGTCAGTAGCACCTCTTTTAAAATAAATTTTTGGAGGTATTCTAAACCACAACATGTTTTCTCTCCTTTCAGCAACCGTCTTATAATTTAGTAAATGTTTAACGCCTACATTTTCACTAACTGCATTACCACCCCAAGAGCCGCAACCAAGTGTCAAAGAAGGCTCTAACTTAAAGTTAAATAAATCTCCTATTCCACCTTGCGAAGAAGGAGTATTGATTAAAATTCTGCTCGTGCAAAGTCTTTTTGCAAAAAAATCAACCCTTTCAGCTTTTCTATCATCAGTATACAAAGCAGAAGTGTGACCAGCTCCACCAAGTTCTACAAGCTGGTATGCTTTTTCAACTGCGTCTTCAAAAGTATCCGCTTTATAAACAGCAATTACCGGAGAAAGTTTTTCGTGTGCAAAAGGTTCAGCTAAATTTATGTCTTGCGTTTCGCCGGCAAGCACTTTTGTATCTTCATGAATTTTTATTCCTGCCATTTTAGCAATTACAAAAGCGGGTTGTCCGACAATAGCAGCATTGAGTCTACCGTCTTTTAAAATTACTTTTGCGATTTTTGCTTTCTCTTCTTTGCTTAAAATATAAGCACCGCGAAATTTCAGTTCTTTTAAAACTTCGGCATAAATATCTTTTACTATTATTATTGACTGCTCAGAAGCACAAATCATTCCATTATCAAAAGTCTTAGACATAAGAATTGATGAAACTGCAGTTTGAATATCGGCAGTTTCGTCTATGATTGCAGGAGTATTTCCAGGTCCTACTCCAAGTGCTGGTTTTCCAGAAGAATATGCAGCTTTGACCATAGCCGGTCCGCCTGTAGCAAGAATTGTAGCTATTTCAGTATGAGCAATTAGCTGATTTGTCAATTCCAAAGAAGGCACGTCAATCCAACCTATAATATATTCAGGAGCACCCGCTTCAACCGCAGCTTTTAGAACAATTTTTGCCGCTTCTATCGTGGATTTTTTCGCTCTAGGATGGGGGGAAAAAATTATTCCATTTCTTGTTTTTAAAGATATAAGAGATTTGAAAATAGCCGTAGAAGTAGGATTTGTGGTGGGGATAATGCCTGCTATTACGCCTAAAGGTTCAGCTACTATTTTTACTCCATTTGGTTTGTCTTCTTTGATAATTCCGCAAGTTTTGGCATTTTTATGTTTATTATAAATGTATTCTGAAGCATAATGATTTTTTATAATTTTATCTTCTACAACACCCATTTGGGTCTCTTCAACAGCCATTTTTGCAAGAGGAATTCTTGCCTGATTTGCTGCCACAGCAGCTTTCTTAAAAATTTCATCAACTTGTTCTTGAGTAAAGGTAGAATAGATTTGCTGTGCTTTTTTTACTCTCAAAATAAGAGCTTCCAGAGCTTTAGACGTATCAACTAAATCTGCACTTGCCGGATCCACCTTAACTACAACTTCGGTTTGCTGTTTGTCATTTTTTGCTGTTTCTTTTTTTGCAACCATGTATAGCTCTCCTTTTCAATCGTGATTTATTTCCCGATTCAATTGCTGATCTGGAGCCTACTCTATTAACTATTTTTTGTCAAGCTAGCTAGGAAAAAGACAGAAGTGCTTTATTTTTTAAAAAAATATAAAATTAGTCGCAAACGTCTATAATCGTTGCAAAGCAGATATGTTTAAACTATAACAGACGAAATAAAACTTATGAAAAATCTAGATATTCTAATTAAATTAGCCTTAGAAGAAGATGGTGTTTTTAATGACATTACCACTATAAATTTTATTCCAAAAAACAAAAAGGCAAAAGCAGTTTTAACAGCTGTAACTCCTGGCGTTCTTTGCGGTGTTTCTGTTTTCGCAAAAATTTTTAAAACTGTAGACAAAAATTGTAAAATTTCGTACAAATTAAAAGACGGTGCTAATTTAAGTGGATCAGATGAAATACTTGAAGTTTTTGGAAACGCACGTTCAATTTTATCAGTTGAAAGAACGGCACTTAATTTCTTGCAAAATCTATCTGGAATAGCCACTTTAACAAATGCGTTTGTCAAGGAAATTACTTCTAAAAAAACAAAAATTTATGATACACGAAAAACTATTCCTGCTTATAGAGAGCTTGCCAAATATGCTGTTAAAGTTGGCGGAGGAAAAAATCACCGTTTTAGTCTCTCGGACATGGTTTTAATAAAAGATAACCACTTAGCTTTAACAAAAAATTTGAAACAAGAAGTATCTGATTTTAGAAAAAACCATAAAAAATTTTTAGTAGAAGTTGAATGTGAAAATATATCACAAGTAAAACAAGCTTTAGACGCTAAAGCAGATGTTATAATGTTAGATAACACTTCTTTTTCAGATACAAAGAAAATGATGTCTCTTATAGAAAAACGTTCCTCAAAAACTTACAAACCAGAAATTGAATTATCTGGTAGAGTTAATTTTAAAACAGTTAAAAAATTTGCAGCGTTGGAACCAGATAGAATTTCTATAGGTATGCTCACACACTCTCCAAAAGCACTAGACATGAAGTTAGAAATCAAAATATTCTAGCTTTTATTAAATCTAATCGATTGCAGTATAACAAAACTACCATACTGTCTTTGGCTGCTTATCTAAAAACTGGAAACTAGGTTAATTAGCGGCATTTTTGATGTAAAAGCAAAAAAAATAGACGCTCAAACATTTGTACAATCGTGAAATTTGTCGACGGTGCAAATGAATTATATGTGCACTTTTAGGATTGTCGGCTGCAATGGTAATACTGTCAAGCGTCTTTGGTTTCTTAAAAGGCAAGCCGGGTCTATTGTCTAAATACGGATCTGTCAAATTTAGTTTGTCTTGTTAGTACTTATTACCTTTCTAGCTATTCTTGTAAAAAAGTGTTTAAGGATAGCGTGGTTTGAAAAAGTGCTATCTGTAACGCATATCGTTTTTTTTTAACTGCCTCGAGCCGATTATTTTCTGGGTCAAAGTGCAGCTATTTTTAATTTCAAATTTAGTGATTTAAGTATCATAAAGAAATTGTTAAGGGTTGGGTTTCCATCTTTAGTTAAAATTTTATACAAAGAGCGTCTTTGCAATTTTGATGATTTTGCAGCAGCTGAAATTCCTTGTGTTGATAGAGCAATCGTTTTTAGACCTTCAAGCAACAATTCTTTGTTTTGATCTTTTTCAAACATTTCAAAAACATATTTTTTATACTCTTCCAATTCTTGAGAATTGTTTTTTAATCTTTTAGTAAAGTTTTCTTTAAAATCTATCAATTTTGTTTTTTTGTTTTCATTTTTTTTATTTCTCCACCTGTTTTTTTAATTCTCTGGCATTTGCAATGTCTTGGCTTTGTGTAGTTTTATCGCCGCCTGATAAAAGAATTATTAGCTGTTGTTAGAGTTTATAAAATACACTCTAATTCCTTTTCCTATAGGTCGAGCGTTAGTTTTATTGTGTTCATTGTATCTTCAAGTTTTGCTTCTAACTTTTCGTATTTCAAATCCAATTTTTCGTGCAATAATTTCACTTCCTTTATGTCATTTTTTAATACGTCTAATATATTCGAGTTTTCGGTCAATCCGCTGTTCCTGTCTCCGCTGTGTCCTAATCCAGAACAACGACTACCTACACCTACTTGATTTGCCCTAAAAATTCACCCAATATCAATAAAACCAACAAAAATCCATAAAAAAACTACCGGCTATGTTCTACAACACCATTTATTTTTAGCTTTATCGTTTCTATATTTTCTAACCCATCATTATCAACAACTTTCACAGCTATGTTATGTGTTCCAGTTTTTAGAGAAACTGTTTGCTTTCCGTCTTTGTCAATAAATATAGAAGGCTTAAAACCTTTCTCTTTATCATAGTTAAAATCCCAACTGTAAAACTCAATACCTGCTTCACTTTTTCCTTCGGCTATCAATTCTATTTTGCGCAAATCGTTGTTGTTGCACGACAATTCGTTGATATTTACGACAATTGTGGGCTTTACAGCAATAGGAATTATTTCTGCAACCGTTATAAGTCTTATGATAATATTTTCTTGTGTGTTT
>JAITSO010000056.1 GCA_031287735.1 Elusimicrobiota bacterium
TTAATTCCACCTTTTTTAAAGGGGGTCTGCGTTAGCAGGGGGGTTTTAAAAGACAAAGATTTAACGTTTAGGTAAAAATTTTTATTTACACTTAAAATTTTAGGTTTTAAAACCCCCGGCCGCTTTCAGCACCCACCCCCTTTAAAAAAGTGGGAATTAAAAGATTGCTACTACCTATTTGAAGTGGGAATAACGGCAAATGCGCCGACCTAAAAGAAAAGGTGGAATAACAGCTAAAGTCGATCACCCCCAAAAGGAAAAGTGGGGATTAAAGGATTGCTACTGCCTATTTAAAGTGGAGATAATGGATAAGGTTGCCGGTCTGAAATGAAAAGTAGAATTAAAGGATTGCTACCTCTTATTTGAGGGGGGAATAACGGCTAAAGTCGATCACAACCTGTGAGTTGGACGTCTCTTAATTCCTTACTTTTTCGGGAGAGTCGTCATCCTTTAATTCCCACTTTTTTCGTGTAGTGTGCAGTTTGTTTTTAATTCCACCTTTTTTAAAGGGGGTCTGCGTTAGCAGGGGGGGGGGGGGTAAAAGATAAAGATTTAGCGTTTACATAAAACTTTTATTTACACTTAAAATTTTAGGTTTTAAAACCCCCGGCCGTGCAAAGCCCGCCCACCCCCTTTAGAAAAGTGGGAATTAAAGGATTGCTACCTCCTATTTGAAAGTGGGAATAACGGCAAATGCACCGACCTGAAAGGAAAGGTGGAATTAAAGAGGATTGCTGGCACCTATTTGAAGTGGGATTTTAAGACCTTTTAAAACTTGGCTGTTTATTCTGTAAAAAGAGGCGTAGATAAATACCTTTCGCCAGTATCAGGCAAAATGACAACTATAACTTTATTTTCATTTTCCAAACGTTTTGCAATATCTACAGCTGCTTTTAATGCAGCACCTGATGAAATACCGATGAGTAGACCTTCAGTTTTCGCAGCTTCTCTTCCTTTTTGGAAAGCATCGTCATTGGAAACTGTAACTATTTCGTTATAAATTTTTGTATTTAAAGTTTGTGGAACAAAACCTGCACCAATTCCCTGAATTTTATGAGGACCTGGAATACCTTTTGATAAAACAGGCGAGTCTTGTGGTTCCACTGCTATGACTTTGATATCAGGATTTTTTGATTTTAAAAATTCGCCAGCTCCACTGATTGTTCCGCCAGTTCCTATTCCAGATATAAAAAAGTCTAAATTGCCGTCTGTATCTTCCCAAATTTCTGGTCCGGTTGTTGACTTGTGTATCGCAGGATTTGCAGGGTTTACAAATTGTCCAGGTATGAACGCATTGGGCGTTTCTTTTGCTAATTCTTCAGCTTTTGCAATTGCTCCTTTCATTCCTTTTGCACCTTCAGTAAGAACAAGTTCAGCACCATAAGCTTTTAAAAGGTTTCTACGTTCCACGCTCATGGTTTCAGGCATTGTAAGAATTATTCTGTACCCGCGTGCTGCTGCTACAGATGCAAGACCTATCCCAGTATTGCCACTTGTGGGTTCAATAATAACACTGCCTTTTTTCAAAATACCTTTGGCTTCAGCTTCGTCTAGCATAGCTTTTGCAATCCTGTCTTTTACACTTCCTGCCGGATTAAAATATTCTAATTTTGCGATAATCTGGGCTTTCAATCCATTTGCTTTGGCAAAATTGTTGAGTTTTAAAAGTGGAGTTTTGCCTATCAAATCTGTCAAACTGTTGTAAATCTTTGCCATAAAAAGCCTCCTTGAAAAAATTAAATGAATCTATTTTGTGGAAATTAAAACATATCTAACATATATGTTTACTTTAGTTACAATAATCTATTACAAAAATAATGTCAACGTTTGAAGCAAAGAGTCATCTATTGTAAGAGATAAAATTTGTGTTTTGAATTTTTTTGATGTGTTTTATTGGCACCTGACAGGGATTTTTTGAGATATTAAATAATTTTTGACTTCTTTTATTGAAAATTCTTTGTAGTGAAATAAAGAAGCGGCTAATACTGCAGATGCGCCGGCCAAGCAAGCTTTTGCGAAATGTTCTAATTTTCCTGCTCCGCCAGAAGCAATTATTGGTATTTGAACTAAATTTGAAATTTTATTTAATAGTTCCGTGTCATAACCGTTTTTTGTTCCATCTTTATCCATACTTGTTAGAAGTATTTCGCCAGCACCAAGTTCTTCAACTTGCTTTGCCCATTGAAGAGCATTAAGACCAGTGTCAATTCTACCACCTGATACAAAAACATTCCATTTATCTTGTGAAATTTTTTTAGCATCAATTGCAGCGACTATGCACTGTTTTCCAAATTTTTCACTTGCTTGTTTTATTATTTCAGGATTTTTTACCGCTATGGAGTTTAAAGAAATTTTGTCTGCTCCGGCATTTAGAAGTTTTCTTATATCTTCAATTGTTCTAATGCCACCGCCTGCGGTGAGAGGAATAAAAACATTTTTAGCTGTTTCTTCAATAAGCGTAACTGTTGTGTTTCGGTTATCGCTTGTGGCTGTAATGTCTAAAAAAATGATTTCATCAGCTCCGTTGTCATTGTAGAATTTTGCAACTTCTACCGGATCGCCGGCATCTTTTAAATTTAGAAAATTTGTTCCTTTTACAACTCGTCCGTTTGTGACGTCCAAGCACGGGATGACTCTTACCTTGAGCATTATATTTCTTCCGGAGTGCTTAAAATTTTTATAGCTTGCTCAAGTTTAAAATCATCTCTATAAAGAGCACTACCAACTACAGCAGCAAAAACACCGTCTTTTTCGTACTTTTTCAAACTTATCAAATCTTCAATAGATTTAACGCCGCCAGAAGCTATTATTTTTAAGCCAGTTTTAGATAATTTTTTTATGCCGTCGTAGTCAGGACCTGTAAACATTCCATCTCTTGAAATATCTGTATATAAAATTGTTTCCACGCCTGCATCTTTTAGTTTGTTTGCAAGTTCTAATGTTGAAATTGATGTTATGTCTTTCCAGCCGCCTATAGCGACTTTTCCATCTTTGGCGTCTATGGCAATAATTATTTTGTTGGTGCCATATTCTTGAATGGCTTTATAAACTATGTCGGGGTTGTGAACTGCTGCAGTTCCTAATATAACAAAGCTGGCGCCCATATCAAAAGTTTCCTTTATTTTATCCATACTTCTAATTCCACCGCCTACTTCTACAGGAACAGAAGCTTCTTTACAGATTTTTTCGATGATTTCTTTATTGGAATTCATGGTTCTTAAAGCTGCATCCAAATCAACAATATGAATTCTTTTAGCTCCTTTTGCTTGCATAAGTTTTGCTATAAAAACAGGATCTGTAGAATGAATAGTTTCGGCGTCAAGCTTTCCTTGTTTTAATCTAACAGAGTTGCCTTGACGTATATCAACAGCTGGTATTATCATCATTTTAATGACTCCTCTATAAAATTAGATAGAATTTTCAAACCTTTTTTGCCACTTTTTTCCGGATGAAACTGGCTTCCCCATATATTTTTAAATGCTGCTGAAGAACAAAAATCTACTCCATATTTGCAAGATGATGAGTAAACTTCACATTTTTGAGGCAAAACATAATAAGAGTGAACAAAATAAAAATATTCGTTGTCTGAGATTCCAGAAAACATTTTTAGGCTGTCAGAGTTTTTGGAAAGTTCAATATTGTTCCAACCTATGTGCGGAACTCTCAAATCAAAAGACTTTTCAAATTTTTTTACTTCACCTTTGAGCAAGTTGAGACCTTCAAATTCTCCATGTTCATAGCTTTTTGTAAAAAGAAGTTGGAAACCCAAACAAATTCCATAAAGCATTTTTCCATTGTTTATAAAATCTTTAATATGCTCATCAAAACCTTTAGATTTTAAAAAATCAATCGCTGGTCCGAAAGCTCCAACGCCAGGTAAAATAGCTGCACAAAAGTTAGATAATTTGGATGGTTCATCAATGATACAAGGCTTTGCACCTAGAAAAATAATTGCATTTGCCACGCTTTTTATGTTTCCAAATCCATAATCTATTATGGCAATTTGTGCTTTTTGTTTTGTCATGTTAATTTTTTTAAATACATTTTATGATTTAGTGATAGCAAGTTTATTGTAAAACAGAGTGTGGTTTCCATGTGATTATGCTACAAAATGTGCATTTAACCTGCAAAGGTTAGAACTTATAAGCAAAATTAACTTTAGGGTTATTCATTAATCAACGTTTGATTAGCTTGCGAGTTTTAAGACGTGGCTGCGTTTTCCATTTTTTGTGAAACCAAAACCACTGTTGAGGAGCTTTTAAAATAAATTCTTCTAATTTTTTGGCATAAAATGTATTAATTAACCGGATGTCATTTTCAATATTGCCAGTATCAAAATTTGGTGTTTCAAAAAATGTAACTCTCATAACTCCGTCATCTTGTCGAATGCCTAAAGCAACAATAACAGGGCATTTTGCCCTGATAGCAAACAAAGCAGGTCCTCTTGGCATTGAAGATAGACGATCTAAAAAAGGAATAAATATTCCGTTTTTGCCGGCATCTTGATCTGCTAAAATCGCCACAAGTTCGTTTCGATTTAAAGCTTTAAAAATTTTTTTTGCTGGTCTATTGTCTCTACTTATCGTGTTAAAACCTTGTTTAGTTCGTATTTTGTCTATCATAGAATCTATGAATTTATTAGATTGGTTTGCAACAATTACAGATAATGGATATTTTTTTGAAAATGATAGTGCTGTTAGTTCCCAATTTCCAAAATGTGCTGACATAATAATGCCACCGTTATTTTTTGAGAGAGCCTCATCAATTAAATGTTCGTTTTCAATAATCATAAGTTTTTGCAATTGTTCGTCAGACATTGTTGGGAAAAATATGATTTCTACTATTGTTCTTAAAAAATTTTTGTACATATTTTTGGCTATAGTTTTTATTTCTTCTGGATGCTTGTTTGGAAAAGAAAGACGCATGGCTTTTAATACGTAACTTTTTCTAATTGGAATAAAATAATAAGCAAAAACCGCTACTTTAGAGCTGAAATTTATTGCAGTTTCGAAAGCAAAAAGTCTAGCAGCAAAAACTATGGTAGCAAGACAGATATACTCCACAAAATGACGTGCTTTTTCTAGCATCAGTTTTCCCTTATAAAAAATTTGGCAAATAGACTTTTCCTAAATACAACTGCTTTTTTAGGGCACATTTCATGACAGCAAAAACAACTAATACATTTTTGTTTGCTCATAACAGGAAACAACGTTTTAGATTGCGTTATCGCTTTTGCTGGGCAGGCACTTTTGCAAAGCATGCATTTTATGCAGATTTTCTTATCAACGCCTGCTTTAACCCATAGTAATTTTCCTAAAAATCTAACAACAAAATTAGGGAGAATGTCTAACTTACGTAAAGCTGGAAATTTGAAATTTTTCAAATCAAAAGCTTCTATTTTATCTCCTACGGTTTTGACAGTTTCTAATGTTTTTTGAGTAATATTTAAATTTTTTGATATCAAGCTATTTTTTAAATCATACCCTAAGGCATTTAGCAAATATGCGTCAATAATTGCGGCATCTTGGCAAGCGGCGATTAAATCCATCTTTCTTATTTGACCGGCGCTAGGACCATTTCCCTCCATGGCTAAAATTCCATCAATTAAAGTGAAACGCAACTTATTTTTGAAGAACAAATAAATATGCGTGAGCAGGTCAGCAAAATCTTGATTTTTAGAAGCGTATTTGTGGTATTCAATTTTCATAAGACCAGGAATGCAGCCGTAAAGGTTTTTAACGCCAGCGGTAAATGTCATCAAAGAATGGCTTTTTAATTTTGGTAAGTTTATTATCCCATCGCAATCTAGCACAGCATTTGAAAAATTGACCTTTTTGATGTTTTTGTTTCCAATATCAAATTCTTTTGATCCGACAGCTTCAAAATTTACAAGCTCTACATTTTCTTCTTTACAAACTTGTTCAATTTGGGTAACTTTCCACAAATTTTTAATATCTCTTATAGCTCCGCCGGGGCTATCGCCAACAACGGCAGTCGCACCAGCTTTTTTAACGAGTTTTATGATGGAACGGACAATTTCTGGATGAGTCGTTACAGCTTTTGACGGATCTTTAGGGCTTAAAAGGTTTGGTTTAATGTGTATCTTTTCAGAAGGCTTTATGAAAAATTCAATTTTGCCTAAAAGTTCTACAGCTTTTTCTACAGCTTTTTGCGAGTTTTTATAATCATCGCATTTAACAATACTTAAAATTGGCATTTATTGTGAACCTAACTTTTTTGAGTGATTTTAGAGGCTGATTATATCAAATCTGATGGCATAATCTCTATGCCGATAAAAGTTCCACAAGAACGTTTAAAATCATCAATAGGTTTTTTAAGCTTCAATATATTTTCTCTATCACCTTTTATGATTATATTGCGTCTAAAAATTGAATTAAGTTTTGAAATATAGGCAGGAACTGGTCCTAAAATTTTTAGATTGAGATTGGAATTTTTTGTAAAATCTTTTACTGCCAAACAAATGTTGTTGCAATCCGAATCAGCTTTTTCTTCACTTTTATTTCGCACTGAAATTTTTGCAACATCACAAAAAGGTGGATAAAACATTTTTTTTCTCTCTTTAATCTCTATTTCATAAAACTTTGCAAAATTATGGTTTTTTGCACATTCTATAGCGTAATGTCCTGGTTTTGCAGTTTGAACAATAACATTTCCTTTGATATTTCCTCTGCCTGAACGACCTGCTACTTGCGTAATCAATTGGAAAGTTTTTTCCACAGCTTTGAAGCTTGGCAAGTATAGAGAAGTGTCGGCATCTATAACACAAGCTAAACTTACACGCGGAAAATCAAAACCTTTTGCTATCATTTGCGTTCCAAGTAAAATATCATATTCGTCATTTTTTATTCCTTGATAAGCTTTTTCGTAAATTTCTTTCGAACCGGCGGTATCTCCGTCTAATCTAAAAACTTTTGCTGTTTTAAAAAGTCTTTGCAGTTCATCTTCAACTTTTTGTGTTCCCGTGCCAAAAACCGCAAATTCCGTACTTTTGCAATGCGAGCAAACTATTGGAAAATTTTGAGACTGCCCGCAATAGTGACATTTTAAAACGTCAGGGTTTTTGTGATACACCATAGATATGGAACACTGCAAGCACTGATATACTTGGCTGCATTTTTTGCACATTACTGAAGGCGAATAGCCTCTTCTATTTAGAAAAACTATAACTTGCTCTTTTTTTGAAAGTGTTTTGGATATTGCTGAAATAGTTTCATCAAGCAATAAACTGCCTCTAAATTTCTTGTTTTGCAAAGATAAAATTTTAATTTCCGGCAATTCTTTTTTGTCTATGCGCTCATTTAGTGTTAACAAATCTAATTTTTTATCAATTGCATTTTTATAAGTTTCAAGCGAAGGTGTAGCTGAACCAAAAACCACAGGAGCGTTGTGAAATTTAGCTCGACATATTGCAATTTCTCTAGCATCGTAAGATGGCTTTTGTTCTTGTTTGTAGGTATATTCATGTTCTTCGTCAATAATTATAATTCCTAAATTTTTAAAAGGTGCAAAAACTGCAGAACGTGCACCAAGCATTATTTTTATTTCATTATTTTTAGCTTTCATAAACAATTTGTATTTTTCCGTATTGCTTATTGCACTGTGCCAAACTCCGGCAAGCTTTCCAAAACGGTTTGATACAATTTCAACAAATTGGGCAGTAAGCGATATTTCAGGAATTAAAAATATTGCACTTTTGTTTTTAGATAAAGCGGTTTCAATGCAGTTTAAATAAACTTCAGTTTTTCCAGATGCTGTAATTCCATGAACAAGAATTTGAGCGTTTAAATTGTTTTCTATTTTAGAATTTATGAAACTTGCCGCGTTTAATTGTTGAGTGTTTAAAGTTATGTTTTGGATGGTAGATGACTTTGAATTTTCTTTGGGTTTAAGGTTTCTTTTAGGGATACTCATAGATATTGGAACAACACACGCCAAAGCTTCTCCGAATGAACAAACATAATTTTGTGATATGTATTTTGCAAGTTTTAAAGCTTCTTCTGAAACGACAGCTTCTTTATCAACAATTGCACTAATCTCTTTGAGCTTAAAATTATTTTCATTTTGCACATCTAAAATATTTAGAACAAACCCAATAAGTTTTTGCCCGCCAAATGAAACTTTAACTCTTTTTCCTATGATGTTTTCTTCAAGAGAGGTGTCGCTTTTTAAGGGTAAATAGTGGTAAGTTTTATCTACAGGAACGGGAACAGCTACTTCTAAAATTTTCATTTCAATAACCTTATCAACTAAGAAACTAATTTAATTTTGCTACAAAATTTTTGCGGTTTTCTTATACATATCCGGATTTTCAATAGATGTTTAAAGAGAAGCAGCAGATAGAAAATAACTACTTTTAGGCATGTTTAATGTTTGTGGCAGTATCTTTTTTTATGACAAAATACTGTTCTATCATAGAAATTACACTATTGGTGAGCCAGTAGATAACAAGACCAGAAGGGAATGTCCAAAACATAAAAGTAAAAACTATTGGCAAAATATACATTATTTTCTTTTGCGTTGGGTCTGAAACTGCCGTGGTCATTTTTTGTTGGAAGAACATACCAAGACCCATAATTAGAGGCAATAAATTTAAGCTAAAAGATCCAAAAGTCATAAATTGATCTGCGGTTGATAAATCTTTTACCCATAAAATCCAACCTTCGTTTCGGAGTTCGTAGGCGTTTCTAAGCATCGTAAAAAAAGCCCAAAAAATTGGAAGTTGTAAAAGCATAGGCAGACAGCCACCTAAAGGATTGACTTTTTGATTTCTGTATATATGCAACATTTCTGCTTGAAGTCTTTTGGGATCGTCTTTGTATTTTGTTTGGATATCTTTTATCAATGGCTGAATGCGTTTCATTGCTGCTGCAGATTTGAAACTTTTGAGCGTTAATGGCAGAACTAAAATTTGTATGCAAATTGTCAGCATTATTATAGCCCAACCGTAGTTGCTGGTAAGCTTATGGAAGTACGACAATACCGCAAAGGCAAGCTTTCCTAAAAATCCAAAAAAACCGAAGTCTACAGTTTTTTCAAGACCTAAATTGTAAGTTTTTAAATAAGTGTAGTCTTTTGGTCCTAAATAAAAATCTAAAGAATAAGCTTTTTTGTTGATATCTTTTTGAGGATTTGCTGTAAGTTGAAGCGAATAAGGAACTTTTTTGTTGGCTCTGTTGGACATAATTTGATTGAAATCTGCCGGTTCATTTGGAATAAAAGCAGCAAGAAAATACCTATTATCTACAGCTGACCATTTGTAATCTGAAGCTACAAATGAGTTGTTTTTAAGCTTCTTTAGTTTGAAAGGCTTATTCAAGGTATAAGCTGTAACTCTTGTCAAAGAAGTGTTTTCTTTCAATTCTCTTTCGTCTGTACCAAGACCGGGTCCCCAATCAACAGAAATTTGTGGAAAGCTAGCTTCTGAACTTTTTTCAATTTCGATATTCAAATTGTGCATGTACGCGTCTGAAAGGTTAAAAGTTTTAATTATTTTCCAACCTTGCATTGAGGAATATTCAAAGGTGATTTTTTCTTTAGATTGAGATATTATTTTGTATACAGATCCCGGAAAATTTGACATAGCAGGTGCAGAATTTGGAAAAACTAAATCTACCCACTGACCACTTTTTTCTTTAATAGACCAACTTAAAATTGACGCTCCTTTGTTTGAAAAAACAGCTTTAAATTTATCTGTTTCAACTAAAAATTCTTCCTCTTTAGTGCTTCCAATATCAGCATCTGCAGAAATAGATTGTGCTAAAGTTTCAGCTTCTTCTTTGCTTTCGTCTTTTTGATTTTGAACGACGTCGGCGTTTGATTGTGCTATTTGTGCTGATTGCTGCTGAGGTGTAAAGTAAAAAAACCACACAAACATTGTGATTGCTGAACAAACAACAAATAAAATGGTATTTTTCTGCATTTGGTTTGATTTCCTATTTTTTTAGATTTTTTTGAGGGACGGGGTCATATCCGCCTTTGCAAAACGGATTGCAGCGTAAAATCCTTATTAGTGATAAAAATACACCTTTGAAAATACCAAATTTTTCGATAGCTTCATAAGCGTATAAAGAGCAACTTGGTTCAAAACGACATCTTGCCGGCAATCCTTTAGATATAAAACGATAAGCTTTGATAAGAAAAAGTGCTGATGATTTCATAGGGTTTCATTTGCTTTAAAGTACAATTTGGCATTCTTAAGCAAAGTTAGTACAGACTTTTTCAAATCACGAAATTTTAGCTTTGCTGTTTGGTTTTTTAAAATGAAAATCAAATCTAAGCTGTTTTTCAAAAAACATTTGTTTGTTCTAAAAATTTCCCTAATTCTTCGTTTTGTTCTGTTTCGCAATACAGCTTTTCCAACTTTTCTGGATGTTATAAGGCCTAATCTTTTTAGATTAGAGCCATCATTTCTTTTAAAAGCTAAAATTTTTATACTTGAATTTTCAAGACGAATGCCTTTTTTGAAAACTTTGTTGAAATCTTTTTGAAGATGGATACGCTCATGATAAGAGAGGGAAAAATTTTTTTTAGATAAAATTGTTTTAGAGGAAGCTTTATTTTCTACCATTATAGTCTAAACTAAGCACTTAAAACTTTACGACCTTTTCTTCTGCGCGCATTTATAACTCTTCTACCACCGGCGGTTGCCATTCTTGCTCTAAAACCTATCTTTTTTTTCCTTCTGTCTTTGTTTGGTTGATAAGTTCTTTTCATTTTATATCCTTTTAATTTTATTCTAAAAGCCGCGGCAGATCCTATCTAAAAGTTTGATAGTATGTCAAACTGGCATTGGCAAATTATGATTAAAATGCGTTATGATTACCGATTTAAAACTTCATATAACGCGCATTTTTTTCCATTTTCCGGTTCTGTATCTTAAGTAAAAACTTATCGCAAGACCTATGACATAACTCAACATAAATGACCACGCTGTAAGCAGACCCATTTTAAACACAACAACGATTAAATACGTTGGAATAATTACAAGCAGAACCGACAAAATGACGAGAACTTTCATTACAAAAACTGTATCGCCAGCACCTTTAATTGCAGCTGAAAATATAATGTTTGTGCCGTCAAAGAGCAGGTAGATTGCGAGTAATCTCAAAAGGTGGACAGTTATAGGACGTATCTTTTCTATCATATCTGCTCCTGCACCGCTGGAAAAAGGAAGTATCAACAAATCTGGAAAAGTAGCTAAAATAACTGCAATTACTCCCGAGTAAACTAAAACCACTTGATAAGACAGTAATACACTTATGCGAGCAATAGAAGCTTTATTTTCTCCGAGATACTTGCCAACCATTACAGAAGTGGCTATGCCACAACCGATAAGCGGCATTATTATAAGGTGATTGATATTTAAGGCAATATTATTTGCAGTGAGTTCTTCAATTCCTAAAGTTCCAAGTATTAAAAGGAAAATTCCAAAACCTGCCATGTCGCAAAAAAATTGTGCTCCGTTTGGAAAACCAAAGCGGCAAAGCCTTCGCATAAAATTTAAATCTACTTTGAAGCAAGCGGTGTTAAAATTCTCTCTGTTTTTAGGAGCAAGTATTAAGATGACGTAAAGAGTTGCCATAATAAAACTTGTAATATTGTTTGCCACCGCAGCACCAATAATACCTTCTTCAGGAAATCCGAATTTCCCAAAAATAAAGCAGTAATCTAAAAAAGTATTTATTAAAACGCCTATGCTTCCTACAAATAAAATGACTTTTGTTTTTCCTCTTCCGGCATAAAAGCCAGCAAGAGCGGCGCAAGAAATTTGTCCAAATGCTCCATAGCACAGAACTCTAAAAAAATCTCCTTCGTTGATGGCAACATTTGCCGGATGTCCTAAAATCATAAAAAAATGTTTTGCAAAAAATGAAATTGCAAGCACAAATAAAGAAGCAATAAATGACAAATACACTGCTTGCCAAACTGCTGGTCCTATGGAGTGATATTCTTTTTTGCCATAATATTGGGCGACAAAAACGTCAACATAAGCAAAAGTTCCGATAAATAAGCTCATTATAGCCCATTGCGTGACACCAGCTGGGAAAGATGCGGCAAAAGATTCTTTTGAATACCAAGAAAGAAATGTTCTGTTTAAAAAAAGTTGAAATGCTCCTATGCTGGTAGAAATTATTAAAGGAACAGAAATTTTTAAAAACTCTAAATATCCGCCAGGAACTTTGTAACGCCTGCTTATAAATTCAACCATAATGCTATGTTTCCTTAAAAATTTGTGTATGTTGCTTAAGTATTGGAAGAAAAAATGATTCTTGACTTTGGTTTATGTAGTTTTTAAGTTAGTGCAAAGATTTATGCTTTATTCTACTAAAATTAGCCAAAAACACAAAACACAAGGTCGCTTTTTAATAGCACAAAAATTCTGATTTTTTGTTTTTCTTAACAGAATCTCAAGTGTTTTACAGTAAAAGCATTTCGCTGTAGGTTGTGATTTTAAAACCCATTTTTGCTATTTCGTTCTTTAGTGTTTCGTTTTTAACAATTTGGTGATCTTTATCGGCAAGTGTTTTTGGGTGAATTAAAATTTCAACTGTGCAGTTTTTACCAATAGTCTTTATTCCATACTTAATACTTTCGTAATTCATAATTGAAGAATAACATACACCCACTAAAAAATCGTTTGTTTTTAGGTTTGTGCCGTTTAAAATCATTTTGTTGCTATCAGTGTAGAAATTCAATAAAAAGTTTTTTATTAGATTGACAGGATAAACTGTGCTTAAATGACTTTTTAGATTGGGAATGAAATACAATTTTTCACGTTGAGTTCTAATATAAGGGATTTTATATTCTTTTGCTAACTTGGTAGCTACTTTAAAAATATTTGGTATCGCATGTATGTGCCTGTGCGAATCCAAATGGGTGATACTTGTAAATTTCAGGCATTTTTCTATTTGAGCACGAAATTCTTCTTCAACAGCTGCTAAAAAAATTTTGTCTGAAGATCTAAACATTGCTTTTATAAAACTTTTATTAGAGCCGTCGTTTATTTCTTGTAGTAAAGAATTTTTTGCCAGTAATGCTCCATCGCTTATGTTTAAATGAACTCCTACGCTCATCTGCAGACATTTCGCGATGACATTTTCAACAGCATCGCAAAAAGCTGATCCGTTTGCACAAAGACTTGCACTTCTCAAAAAACCATTTTGATATCCGTCAAGAATACAGTCGTTTATAGATTTTGAGATTCCAAAGTCGTCGGCATTGAAAATTAAAAATTTATTGTTCACTTGTTTTCTTCTTTAACAATATAGTGTGGTCGATGTTTTACTTCTTCAAAAATTTTGGAGATGTATTGTCCTAAAATTCCAATTGTAAAAATTTGAATTCCGCAGCAAAATAAAATTATGCATATAGTAAATGCCCAACCATCTATTGGCACACTGTATGAAATTTTACGAATTGCAATAAAAAGTGCAAACGCCGATGATAAAAAAGAAAGAATTATGCCAAACAGAGAAGCGAATATAAGCGGTTTTGCAGAAAACATAATGATAGCGTTAAGTGAATAGCTGAATAATTTAAAATATGTCCACTTGCTTATTCCAGCAGTGCGCAAAATATTTTCATACTCAATCCATTTAGTTTTAAAACCTATCCAATGAAAAATTCCTTTTGAAAATCTGTTGTATTCGTTTAATTCAAGCAAAGCATCAACATATTGTCGCGACATTAGTCGAAAATCACTACCTCCATCAATTATTTTTAAGTTACCTATACGAGCTACAAAACCGTAAAAAAGATGCGACAAAACTTTATGAATAAGGCTGTCACCTTTCCTTGTACGTTTTGCACCGGCACAATCGTATTGTTTTGAACTAACAAATGGAAACATTTGCAAAATAAGTGAAGGTGGATGCTGTCCGTCTGCGTCTAATATGGCGCTATATTTCCCTTGTGATTTGCGTAATCCCGCAAGCATGGCAGCTTCTTTACCGAAATTGCGCGAAAAAATAATATAACCAACTTTGCTGTCTTTGCAGGCAATGCGGCGCAATATGTCAGATGTGGAATCTGTTGAACCGTCGTCAACAAAAATGATTTGGCTTGTTTCTATAATTTTATCTTGTAGTAACTTTGATACTACCTCGTTTAGATTTGTATAAAACATTTCAAGGCTTTCTTCTTCGTTTAAGCATGGAACAACTATTGAAATATCCGGTTTTTTAAGACTATCTGCCATCGCATTTCTCCTTTTATTTTGTGGAACAGGCACACAACTTGTGCAAAAACGAAAAATTTCTACAAAATATCGATCCAAAAATCATAAAGCCTAGCAAACTCATCCACATTCCTAGTTTTAGACCTGATGTCATATATTTTAATTCTATTTCATAATTGCCTGCTTCTAAAGGTAATGCCATAAACATTGTATTTGCTTTAAGTAATTTTTCTTCTTTACCGTTGACATAAGCTTTCCAACCTTTGCTGTAGGGAATGCTCAATAAAAGAATTTTGTTTTCTTCTAATTTTATTTCTCCTTTAATGCCGTTTATGAATTCTTGAACATTTACAAGATTATCTTTTTTTAAAAATTTAATTTCATTTTCATAGTTTTTTCCAATAGGAAGTGCAATAACTTCAACACTTTCAAGGGAAACTGACTTATCATCATTGTCGAAAGCTATATTTATAAACTTTTCACTGCAGTAATTCATGTTTGCAATGTAATTATTTTTATGTGAAATATCTGTATACTTGCGAGGTGGCAAAAAGATAGCTTTTTTTTGCTTGTTGTCGAGAAAAACATTTGTCTCATTTCTCCAACAAATAAGATTGTAAAGGACTATATAATTTTCACAATTTTGAAAGTTTTGAAACGGCAATTTTAAAACGCATTTGCCGGGTATAAAATTTTTTGAATTTTCATTGTTAAGAATGCGTCGTGATAGAGTTTTTTCTCTAAAAGCCATTTTTTTTAAATGGTTAAAATCATTTTTGAGTGTTTCTTCTAACACAACGACTTGCATCATAGCTTGTTGTTTTTGAATAGGTGTAAACTTATCGTATTCTTTTTTTGATATATATGATGAATAAGTAAACCCGAAAGGCAAATAAAATTTGTTCTCATAAACTGCGTATTTCCCGTCAAAAGCTTCGCCTAAAAATTTTTGTTTACTATATCCATAAGGAAGAAAATTTTTGTCTCCTTCTTTTACTATAAAATATTTAACATTTGCTAAAGCTCCCAGCATTGCTCTGGAATCTAATCCATTATATGCCATGTCAGCTACTTTGCTTAGCAAACCAAGCTCATCATAAAATGACTTTACAGCAGGATTAGGCAAACTGAAATAAAAACCTAAAGATTTAACATCCATATTCATTGAAGTGTTATTCATCATCGTAAACATTGCATTGTGTTCAATTCTATAAAAAGTTTTATCGTCTATTTGTTTTGCGAGCTTCAAATCATTGTCTGTTAAGCGTTTGTAAGAGAGGTTGGTGTCTAAAAAATCATCTTTTATTTCTTTCTTATGAGAAAACAGAAAAAAATTGATAATTATATTTAACATAGTAAAGATAAGAATTATGATTTTTGAAGCTTTTCGTGTAACCATAAATACGAAAATATTTACAGTAATTAAGGCAGTAAGAAAGCTATAAGCAAACATCCACCTATTCGACGGGTAATTAAAACCTGTAAAAATGTAACTTGCTATTGGAAAAAATGCACAAAATGTAAAAAAAATGAAAACACTTTTTAATTCTTTATGCTTGTTTTTTTGCAGGAACAATAAAACAGCAGCAATAACTGCAATAAGTGGAAAACCGGTGGCTTCAAAGCAAGATGGATTATCTTTTGATTGCGTCAAAATAAAATCCAAAAAAGACTTTTTATACATATTAAAATTGTAAAACCAATCTGGTCTTAAGTGAGAGCGAAAACGACTTGTCTCTAATAAAGCTATCAAATTAGGTATAAAAATAATGCAAGACATAAGAACACCAACAATATAATATGAGATAAGTTTAGTTGGCAGCCAAAAATTTTTTAAATTTTTTGGCATATAAAAAATTCTTACTGCTGCGTAAATGAGCATCATTGCACTTAATATGTAAAAAAAATAAAAATTGGATGTTAAAGAGATGAAAACTATGATTATGAAAAAATGTGGTTTTTCGTTTTTTAAAATTTTTTCTATTCCAACTAAAAGCAAAGGAAAATAAATAAGTGAATTCAAAAAAAAAGGTTGATACAAAAAACTCATAGAATAGCCGCTGAAAACATATACAAGCGTTCCAAGTAAAATTGCGAAATTAGAGATAAAATTTTTTTGTGTTTTAAAGCAGTAAAAAGAAAAGCTAATACCAGATAGATATAGTCTTAATACAATAAGAAAATTATAAAGCTCTATTGAATATTTTTTAGGAATAAAAAAAGAAAGCAAAGCAAGCGGATCGCCTACTACGTAATAATGAAGTGTTGTTAGAATATCAGAGCCAAAGCCTATATTAAAATCAAAAAGTGCTATTGAAAAATTTCCAGCGAGCAAATTAAAAAAATTTTTACGCAGGTAGGAACCATAATACATCAAAGTCGGACAATGCTGAGCAATAGCGTCTAACCCAACAAGTAAAGATCTTCCACTTGTCAGCATCCAAAAAAGCAAAGGCAATAGCAGCAATATAAAAATTGCAGTGTATGCATAAAAATAGAGTTTTGTTTGGGAATAAAAAATATTTTTGGGTTTAATGTTCATAAATAAGTACTTTTGAAAGTTTATTTGGTGTTTAATTGTTGTGATATATAGCTTTTTTGAGGCAATCTATATATTTTTAGTTACTCGTTGCTGTTGCCCCCTGTGTTTTTCTGGCAATAACGCAAAACAATATAATTCCTAGTAGAGATAATAAAGCACCTAATTTCAAGCCGGGCGTTAAATACCGTAAAGCGATTTCGTAACTTCCTGCTTTTAAGGCAATAGCACTGAAAGCTATGTTTGCTTTGAGTAATTTTGTTTTTTTGCTGTTGATAAAAGCACTCCAGCCTTTAGAATATGGAATGGAAAGGAATAAAATTTTATTCTCATTTAGCTCTATATTTGCACTGATAGAATTCGTGCGTATTTTGAAATTTTTTAAATGATCTTTTTGTAATTTTGAAATTTGGTTTTGATAATTTTGACCTAACGGAAAGCTGATAAGTTCAATTTTTTCCAAAGATATTTTTGCAGTGGGTTTAAAGTCAACAGAAGATTTTTTGCTTTTTAAATAATTTATATTGACGAGGTAATTGTTTTTTCCAATAGAACCGATATATTTTGGAGATTGAAGCACAATTGCTTTTTTGTGTTCATTGTCTAAATTTATGTCTGTTTCATAATCGCTTAAACAAGTTAAATTTTGGAAACGTAGATAAAATTCTGACGATGAGTTTTGTTCAAAAATAGGCTCTAAATTAAAGCTTTTAATGCTGACTATTTTCATATGTTGAGTATTGTCATCAAATTCTATTCTTTCTAATAGGTTGAAATCTTTGCTTAATTTTTCTTCAAGAACTACACCTTGAATTAAAGACTGTTCTTTTTGAACACTTGTAAGGTTTTTAAAAGTTTTTAAAGGAATGTAAGAAGAATATGTAAACCCAAAAGGAAGTGCAAAATCATTTTTATAAATACTAAATTTTTTATGATGAGACACTTTTTTATCATACCCGTAAGGCAGAAAATTACTTTCATTTTCTGCTGTGACAAAATAGGTTACATTGGCTATGTTTTCAAGAATTGTCCTGGAGTCTAATCCTTGATAAACAATATCGGCGCTTCTTGAATAAATTTCAAACTCGTCATAAAAGTGTGCTATATAAGGATTGGACAAACTAAAATAAAAATCCGTTCCTTTTGTTTGCATAATTATATTTCTATTTCTTTCTTTCCGTCTAGCAGGTGTCTCTACTCTCCAAAAAGAAGTGTCGTTTAAAAATTTTGCAGCTTTTAATTCGTTTTCACTGAAACGTTCAAAAGCACTTTTAGCATCTATAAAAAATTCATGGTTTAATTTTTTGTTATTGAACAGGAAATGAATGTTAATTATTGTAAGAGCAAGTAAAATAATTTTAGAAGTATTTTTTTTTGCAAAAACAGGGAATAAAACAGCCGTAATTAAAGCGACGACAAAAGTATAAGCAAACATCCATCGGTTTGTAACATAAGAAAAGCCAGTCAAAGCATACCCGCAAGCTGGAATTAAAGCGAAAATGTTTAACAAAATAAAAGAAAATTTCAATTCTTTAAATTTATTTTTACGGAAGAACAAAAAAACAGTGGCAAGCAAAGCAATAAGAGGAAAAGCGGCGCTTTCTAATCCATAAGGCAAAATTTCCAATTTGTTTGAAGGAGCTGTAAAAAAATCAAAAAATGCAGTTTTGTAGATGTCAAAATTATAAAATAAATCTACTGGGCGGGTGGTTTCAAACCGTGCGGAATTTAGCAAGGCGGTTAAATTAGGTATAAAAATAATGCCGGCTAAAAAAACACCAATAAGGTATTTGAGTAATAAAAAAAGTAAATTTTTATAATCTATTAAAAGCTGTTTTTGGTAGACCAATCTGATTATCAAATACATAAAAGTCATCGCACTAATCATGTAAAAAGTATAAAAATTAGATGACAAAGAGATAAAAATCATTATTGTAAAAAGAGATGTCTTCTCTTTTTTTAAGACTTTTTCTAATCCCAAAAGAATTAGAGGGAAATAGATAAGCACATTTAAAAAAAACGGAGCTGCTACAAAAAGTATGGAATAGCCGCTAAAAACATATACAAGACTTGCGGTTAGAATAGAAAAAAGATCTCTATTTTTTGCAGGCAACACATTAAAACAATACAGAGAAAAAGCAAGACCGGCAAAATATAACCTTAAAATCACAAGAAAGTTATACAGATAAGCACAGTATTTTAAAGGAACAAAAAACGACAATAGTGTAAGCGGGTCACCAATAACGTAATAATGCAATGTAGTAAGAATGTCTGATCCAAAGCCTATGTTAAAGTCATAAAGCGGTACCGCAAATTTGCCTGATAAAAAGTTAGAAAATATAGAACGTAAAAATCTGCCGTAATACATCAAAGCCGGGTAGTGCTGAACTAACGGATCAGTTTCATTTATGAAGGTTTTGCCATTTGCCAAAAACCAAATAAAAGTGCAAATGCAGGTGACAAGAAAAACAACTGTGTATAAGTAAAAATAATTTTTTTTATTTTCCAAAAATTCCAATTTTATCTCTATATTTTTAGATTAACTATTTCTTAAAAACTTAATTGCACTTTCTACGGTTTCTGCTCCAAAAATATGCATTCCGCCTTTGTAAGATAAGTTTTTTAAGCTGCCTTTTGGAACAATCGCTTTTTTAAATCCAAGTTTTTCGGCTTCTGCAAGTCTTTCTGCACAAAAAGCAACTGATCTTATTTCTCCTGAAAGTCCGATTTCACCAAAAACCACAATATCTTTAGGACAAATAAAGCCGGCATTTGCCGATACTATTGCACAAGCACATGACAAATCAACAGAAGTTTCTTTGATTTTTACGCCTCCTGCAATGTTTACAAAAACATCTTGCGTTTCAAGCGGCAAACCTAATCTTTTTTCTAATACGGCTATTAAAATCATTACTCTGTTTGCATCGTAGCCAGAAACCATTCGTCGCGGAAATCCAAAAGAGGTTCTAGTGCTTAGAGCTTGAACTTCCAAAAGAATAGGACGAGTTCCTTCCATAGAAGCTGTTGCGATATTTCCGGGAGCGTTGATAGAACGTTCACCTAAAAAAATTTCAGAAGCATTTGCAACTTCCTTAAGACCTACCGCTGTCATTTCAAAAATTCCTATTTCGCTTGTAGGACCAAACCTGTTTTTATGAGATCTTAAAATTCTGTAGATGTGCTGACGTTCATTTTCAAAATACAAAACCGTATCAACAATGTGTTCTAAAACTCTAGGACCTGCCAAATCTCCGTCTTTTGTGACATGTCCCAAAAGAAAAACTGTTATGTTTTTGGATTTCGCTATTCTCAGAAATTCGGCAGCAGTTTCTCTAACTTGTGCTACTGTACCTGGCGCACTTGAAAGTTCTGGATGGTAGGTTGTTTGGATAGAATCTATTATTAAAAACTGCGGAGTTATTTTATTTATAGCTTCTATTATATTTTCAAGGTTTGTTTCAGAAGCTAAAAATATATTTTCTCTGTCAACATTGAGTCTTTTTGCACGTGATTTAACTTGTGACAGTGATTCTTCGCCGGAAATGTACAAAACTATTCCACTTTTGCTTAAAGCTTCTGATAAATGAAGCATCAATGTGGATTTACCAATACCAGGTGCTCCTCCTAAAAGTGTTAAAGATCCTTGTGCAATACCTCCGCCTATCATGTTGTCAAATTCTTTGATGTTAGTTTTAAATCTTTTGAAATCTTTGACAGATACATCGTTTAAACTAAAAACTTCAGATGAAAAACCGGTAAGTTGCCTTGCAGGTGTTGAATTTTTAGATTGTTTTGAAAATTTTTCCTCAACGAAGGAGTTCCAAGCAGCACAAGACGGGCATTTTCCAAGCCACTGTCCGCTGTCATAACCACATTTTTGACACATAAACCTTGTTTTTGTTTTTGATTTCATTGCGAGTTTGATTCCATAAGTTGAATGCGAGTTTACTTTAATTTAGATCTGTTGTAAATATGACCGGAATCGTAAACGAATGCAGTTGCATAAAAAATTATTGTTTTTAGTATTGCAAAACTCTATTTATGATAGAATACTAAAGACCAAAAATATAAAAACAGGTGGGAAAATGTCTTTTAAGAATAAAGTTATTAAGGCAAAATGTGTAAAAATTGTTTTTCCAGGACGTTCGTTTTGTGAGTGTGAAGATAATAAAGTTTTGTTTTGCGAAGGTTTGTTACCGTCTGAAGAGGCTGAAGTTTTAGTTGTAAGGGACACAGCAAGCTTTAGAGAAGGATATGTAAAAAATATCGTTGTGAATTCTATAGATAGAAGGAAACCATTATGTTTGTCATTTGGTTCTTGTGGAGGTTGCTCTTTTCAGCATTTAGATTATGAAAAACAGGTGGAATATAAAAAATTTTATTTAAATGAAATTTTGAAACCTGTTAATTGCGAAGTCAAAGAAATTTTTAAGCCATCTGAAATTTTGAACTACAGAAATAAGATGGAGTTTAGTTTTTTTCACAACGTGCAAGAGGGAAGAAGTGACATAGGTCTTCACTGTAGAGGAAGGTTCAATAAGTACGTTTCTGTTCCGCCATGTTTTATTGCCGATAAGAGTTTTTTAAAAATTTTAGAAATAGTTAGAGATTTTGCAAACAAAAACAACTTTACGGTTTATGATAACAAAACTCATCAAGGTTTTCTTAGACATCTCGTTTTAAGAAAAGCACAAAATAATAATCAGCTTCTTGTAAATATTGTCACAAACTCAAACTTTACTTGCTTGTCTGAAAAAATGAAGCTTTTGGCAAAAGAATTGGCAATTTATGCAGACAGTGTCTATTGGACGTCTAATTCTAAGCTTTCAGATGCTGTTTTAGCAGATAATTTGCTTCTTTTGGAGGGTAAAGAAAATATAGTTGAAAAACTAAACGTTAATAAGCGGGATTATTTTTTTAATATATCGCCTTTTTCGTTTTTTCAAACCAATTCAAAAGGTACAGAAATTCTTTACAATGCAGCAGATGAGTTGCTAGATCTTAACGAAAATGACAATTTACTTGATCTATACTGCGGAACTGGAACTATCGGGATATCATTATCACAAAAAGCAAAACACATTACAGGTGTGGATGAAAACGAACAATCTATAGAAAATGCCAGGCAAAATGCGATATTGAACCAAGTGAAAAATGCGTCATTTGTTGTTAGAAAAGCACAAGCTTTTAGTGAAGAATGCAGGGAAGAATTTAGTGCTATCGTTGTGGATCCGCCACGGGCAGGTCTTGTCAAAGAAGTTATAGATTTTTTAACAAATTCTAAAGCCAAAAAGCTCTTATATATTTCATGCAATCCTTCGACTCTTGCTAGAGACATAAATTTAATTTTAAAAAATTCGAAAATATCTGTTAAATCAGTTTTAGCTGTGGATATGTTTCCACAGACCTATCACATAGAAACTATTGTCTTGTTTTCAAAACATTAAAAGTTGGCAACTGCTTAAATTTTTTCATTACTTGTATATGGTTTCATCATCTGGAAATTTGCCTGTTTTAACATCGTGTATATAGTTTTTGACAGCATTTTTTATCACTTCTGAAAGAGAGGCGTATTTTTTTACAAATTTAGGCACAAAACAGTCGTTCATCCCGAGCATGTCATCTACAACTAAAACCTGACCCGAACAATACCGACCTGCTCCTATGCCAATTGTAGGGACGGACAATTGTTTTGTAACTTCTTTTGCAATGCTTTCTGGGATTGCTTCTAATACTATAGAAAAAACGCCGCTTTTTTCTAGAATTTTTGCATCTTCTATAAGTTTGTCTTGTGAATCTTTATCTTTTGCTTGAATTTTAAAGCCTCCTAATTTATTGAGACTTTGAGGTGTAAATCCCAAGTGTCCCATAACTGGAATTTTGGCATTTACAATAGCACGTACTTGTTTTTCAATTTCAAGACCTCCTTCAAGTTTGACAGCATTTGCACCACCTTCTTTTATGAACGTTCCTGCATT
>JAITSO010000049.1 GCA_031287735.1 Elusimicrobiota bacterium
TGCTTATAGTTAACTCAGAAACACCACTCGCTCCCAAAATAATACCACCACCATAACGACCTGCTGTGTTTTGACTAATATTTAATACTCCACTTAATTCCAATACCCTGTTTTCTATCGACATAAAACCACCGTTACCATTGGTATTTGCATTACCCGACGCTCTTATTGATTTGCTATACGACCTTTCTAACACAGTCCAAAAATCTCCCATTGTTGTTTGTATGCCGCCAGATACTTTGTTATCTGTAAAACGAAGCTCACTTATGTTCCAAGTTACTCCAGTCCAGCTGTTTATGAATTTGAAATTTGATGTATTTCCTTGGAAATCTACTGCTCCGCCAGTGAAATTTATTTTCCCGGCACTGTATATTTGGTAACTATTTACATCATAGTTGTTTTTAAATGTCGCGACATTATTGATAAAATTTACCGTTCCGGAGTTATTTAACGTCGCTCCATCCCTAGAACATCTGTTGCCGCTAAAAAGCACAGAACCTCCGTTAAATTCCAGCGTAAAAGTACTATCTACCTTAATAGCTCCAGCTTCTCCAATTTCAGCCGTACTGCCGGAGGTATTGCCAGAAAACGTAATAGATGAGTCTTTAAATATTGCACTACTATTATCTGGAAAATCTATTGCTCCGCCTCCTGTTTTTGCAGTGTTATTTGAAAAAACTACTGTAGAATTTTTAACATTAAGCACAATATCTATCGGTTGTGCGATAGTAAATTGTATAGCACCTCCCCAACCTGTTGATGCACGATTGCTATCAAACACAATATATGAGTTTTCAAAAACTATTTTTCCAGTATCAGCACTGTATATTGCCCCGCCACCATAGCTAGTGCTGGTTGTTTGTGCTATGTTTCCAGAAAATGTCACCGTTGAATTTTTTATTGTTAAACTTCCGTTATTGTATATACCACCTCCAATATCAGCAACTTTATTGTTACTAAAAGATAACCCAGCATTAAAATTTTGAAACGTCATACTATACCCAGATCTAATGGATAAAGCTCCATTGGTTGAATTTATAAACTTGAGAGCGTAAAGCGCACTACCACTAAATATTTTGTTGGCTTGTCCTACTGTTATTAAATGGTTGGAAGCTGAAGCAGTGTAATTTACTCCTGCTGTTAGGGATAGCTGATTGCCTGTAGTGGTGTAATTATTGCTATTTGTGAGGTAGGTTTGCAGCGAACTTGTATCACCAATATTGATATCAGCCATAAGATTGCTGACAATGAAAACAAAAAGAACAGCTAACCATTGTTTTTTGAGTATTTGCATTTGGCACTTCTTTTAACGTAATTTTAGAAAAATAATGCTCCAAAACTACAACCTTTATCTATTGCTTTTCTAATTTCTCATATATCTTTCATTTGTTTTTTAGGTTCACTGCTACAATCCAAGACATTTTTGCTTGTCTTGCCTCACAAAACGTTGAAGTAGCATCAAGCTAAAATCTTTACTGTAACCAAAACAAAAGGTTTTTTTTGCAAAAAAAAATTAATAACACTTAACTATGTTTAAGAACTTTTAATGAAACTTAATTTACCCATACCTGAATAAAGGAAAGCAGAAATGCAAAAACAATCTTTTGACAACCCCTCATATAAACACGCTGTGCTCATTATGTTCGATTAAAACATCGGGGCGACTGGATTTGAACCAGCGACCTCACGGTCCCGAACCGAGCGCTCTAGCCAACTGAGCCACGCCCCGAATTCTACTTAGTTCGTTTTTATAATTTTATTGTCTTTATCCAAAAACAATATTTTAGGAGTAATAGGTTTATCCGAAAGCGTAAAACCCATTATTATTATTTCTTCGCCTTTTTTGATTTTGTGAGCCGCTGCACCATTCATGCAAATAATTCCCGAACCCGGTCCGCCCTCAATAACGTAAGTCTCTAACCTTTTTCCTGTAGTATTTGAAACCACTAATACTTTTTCGCCAAACCACAGCCCACAAGATACGCATAAGCTTTTGTCAATTGTTATGCTTCCACTGTAATTAACATTGGCTTCTGTAACAGTTGCTTTAAAAATTTTTGAACTTAGCACAAAACGCATGCAGGTATCTCCAGTATTTAGTTATCTCTTAGTGGCTTCTGATTCTTCTTGACACCGAATACAATATCTTGTCCAAGGAATTGCTTTTAATCTTTCTATTGGGATTTTTGAACTGCAACACTCGCAATTCCCGTAATTACCAGCCTCAACTTTTGCAATAGCATCATTTATTGCATCTACAGTGATTTTATCTTCGGAAACTAATGTGTAGTACAATTCTTTTTCAGCACTGTTGCTCGCCATGTCCATTTCATCACCTATGTTGTCGTCGATTTCTGACACCGGTTTATTTAAAAGTTCTGCCTTTTTTTGTATCAGTATTTTTTTTAGAGTTGCCAAATCTTTTTTTGTCATACTTTCCTCCACTTTAAATTAAAAACACCCATAAACTTTTACTAACAAAAATAAATAAAATGCCCGATAGAAGACTCGAACTTCTGACCCCTTCCATGTCAAGGAAGTACTCTAACCAACTGAGCTAACCGGGCACCACTAAACAAGGCGCGAGTCGGAATCGAACCGACGTATGGCGGTTTTGCAGACCGCCCCCTTACCACTTGGGTATCGCGCCAATGCACCATTTAAGCGGCGGAGTATATAAAAACCTTCTTTTGTAGTCAACTTAAATGTTTCCTACAGTTTACACTACATAGCCAAAAAATACTCTTAAACGTGTTCGTTCTTTGGACAAAAATTTCATAACTAAACACTTATTTTTACAAAACAAAACGTTTGCTGCTCAAATAAACTAATGTTTTAGCCTCACAGCAGACATTACTAAAGGTTTTGTTGAAAGTATAACTGATTTTTTTTTAATATTTTGATTCAAAATATCCAATATCTCTATATTTTTGTCATGTTTAGAAATAGCCATTGCCTGGTAACCCCAATTGACCGGATTGCCTCTTATATATTTTGAAGGAACAAAAAAGGATGCACCAGAAACTGGAATATCTACTATAACTTTCGGTCCATCAGGATTGCTCCTGTAAAGTGTAGCCCTTCTTTCAGTTACGCGCAATGCATATTCCCAAGCTGAATCCGGCGATAAAAACCCACCAACATCTTTGAATGTTGAAGTGTTACCTACATCATCTATATAATTTAAATCTATATAAAAATCTACAAACGAAATTTTATTACTCCATATATCGTTAGCCAAGCCAGAAAAAGAGAAAGTAACCTTGATGTATTCTTCGTTCATATTTAATTTTTCGGCTTTTTTTGCCGTTTTAACTATTTTGATAGAATTTATCAGTCCTTTATTGCTTATGATAATACCATCTGATACATCTTTTACAGATGTCTCAGAATTTGACCACACAACTCGCTTTTCTTCCTTTTTTTCACTCCAACTTGGACGTTGTGTAACTTTCGAAGCCGGCTGGGTAATTTGCAAAAGACGCAATATATTTGAATACGTAACGTTAAACATGTTGATGGCGTTGTCGTTTGCATTCATGACTTCCTTTATAATATCTCCACTGCAAAGTTGTATTAACTCACTTTTGGCGTTTTCGTAAGCAAAACTGGAATCGTCTTTGCAACTCTCAATAGCCGAAACTGCTGAATCAATTTTATCCATTACAGCAGAACTTAAAGGAAAACTCTTAAAACTAAAATTTCCTTTTACAAGCGTTTCTTTTTCCATAAAAAGAATAAATAAAGGTATCGCAGGTTTTATGTATACGCTATTATCAAAAACATCTATAAGATATTCCATAAAAGCATAATTTTGAATATGTTTTTCTTTAAGAACTACAGGAATTATTTTCTCCTTTCGCTTTTCAAGCCAACTCATTACTTCAACTTGCTTGTCAGGAAAATTCTCGTAAGGTGCAAACACAACTGTTTCGCCACAAACAAAAGCACCGTTTAAAAATTCACCTGTGTTTGCATAAAGATTTTTTGCATTAACCCAAGAAATTTTAGATTTCCCAAAATATTCAACTATCTCTTCAGACACAACTGCAAACTTCAAAAAAATACCAAAGCGTTTTTTATTTATTTTTTCATCGAAATTTTCTGTATAACCTGAAATATAAGAATGAAAAATATTGTGCTTATCGCGGTTTTTTAAAATGGAATTAGAAAAAGAAGCAACTACAGGTAAAATAGGTTCATTTAACAATGAGAGTGCTGGTTCGGCTTTTCCACAAGAAATGAGCGGTTCTAAATTTTCGCTAATTCCTGTAGCAGAATTTACAGGAACCACCAAACAAAATCTTTTAGAATCTAAAATTTTATTCACCACGCTTTTAGGGATATCCAACGTCTCTGCAAAAAAAACGATTCTTCGTCTTTGAGGTGCGTTGTTTGCAGTAAAACCAAAGGAATGACAAACAAAAATCAATGTACTTAACAAAAGTATTTTTATGTAACCCTGTGTCTTAAACATAGTTTTTATCCTCTAAAGCATTTTGACGACGGACAAATTTTATTTAAACAACATTGCAGACAATTCGGATTTCGTGCTTTGCAAACCTCACGACCTAAAATTTGCATCCAATGAGAAAATTTTATCCAATATTTTTTAGGAACAATTTCTATTAAATCTTTTTCTATTTTTACTGGGATGACACTTTCAGTAAGCTTTAACAAGTTTGAAAGCCTTATTACATGAGTGTCAACAGCGATACCTTGTGCTTTATTAAAAACTGTTCCTAAAACAACGTTTGCCGTTTTTCGTGCAGCACCGGGAAAAGTTAATAATTCTTCCATAGTTTGGGGAATTTTGCCATCGAATTTTTCCACAGAAAGTTTTGCAGATTTAATTATGTTTTTGGCTTTATTTCTAAAAAAACCAGCTGATTTTATGTCTTTTTGAAGCTCTAATAATTTTGCTTGTGCATAAGATTTAGTACTTTTGTATTTCTTAAAAAGTTTTTCTGTTATTTCATTTACTCTCTTGTCCGTGCATTGTGCAGATAAAATAACCGCTACAAGAAAATCAAAGGGTTTTGAAAAATTCAAAGCACATTTTGGATTTTTGTACTTCTTTTTTAAAATCTCTATAACTACTAAAACAAATTTTTTGTTATCCCTATCCATAAAATTTTATTTTTTCAATCTATAAAGACTTGAATTCATCTTTCTACCTTGCAAATCTAATCTTTCTACTGTTTTCCTGTCAATAAACTCAAACATCATCCAGACATTTCCGTAAATATCGTTTAAGTTAAAAAAACGCATATCTTTCGATAGCAACCAATTCCCAGTAGTTGTATAGGTTTTTCTATCTGTCTGATACTCTTGAGATATAGTATAAGTGTAATCAGACCTCAATTCAAGAACAACTTTTACGTGTTTTCCATTGATATACGGAAAACTTCCTTTGAAAGTTCCAGTAAAATTTTTAAGTGCATCGGAAATATCTGAAGGAAAAGAGTTGCTGTTACATTCAAAATAAATCACATCAATTTTCCTATTCTTTGAAACAAAAGTAATGCTATTTATACCATCGTACTGACCTTCTATTTCAAACGCTCTCATATTTAAAATAAAATAGCCTATTTCCTGTTCTGTAGGAACAATATCATAAAAAACACGCAAAGTAGCTCCATCTCTTTGGACAGAAAGAATGGAAATTTTGTTGGCAGTAGGGGAAGGTTCCATCGCAATAATTCCAACAATATTTTTTGTAAAATCCGGCAATTTTAACGTTTTGTCCATAGTTTTTGCAAAACCTAAGAATTGTTCAAATTTTTCTGTTGTGTTTATTGCAAAAAAATTAATATTTTTAGCTAACTTAGTGTTATTCTTCAAAAAATACCCATCTAGCTCTTTAAATGTAAAATTATGTTCAATCGGTGAAACAGGGTTTGTTGCAACAGACATGGTAGGCATAATGGCATATTGTCTGATACAAGAAATCGGCAAAAAAACAAAAAACAAAAACAATAAATTCTTTCTCATTGCATCCTCGTACTGTCTACTTTTTGCAACCGCTTATATCAAATTAAAGCTTTTTAGCACTTTTAAAAGCTCTGTCTTGTTTTCGTCTTTCATTTCACACATTGGAAGTCTTAAATCTCCTTTGCACATTCCAAGAAGAGCTGCTGTGGTTTTTACAGGAATAGGATTTGTTTCTATAAACATCGCTTTCATCAAAGGAAAAAATTCGTAATGAAGCTCTCTAGCAGTTTTAATATCTCCCTGCTGAAAAAGACGAACAATCTCTGACACTTCTTTTGGTAGCACATTAGATAAAACCGATATTACGCCAGTTCCACCGATAGACAAAACTGGAAGTGCAAGCGCATCGTCTCCTGATATCAAATCTATTTCTGGAACAAGATGCTTTATAAAACTCATCTGATTTAGTGAACCGGAAGCTTCTTTAACAGCCACTATGTTGTTGCAGTCTTTTGCCAGCTTATGAATAGTTTCAGGTTGAATGTTTACAGAAGTTCTACCGGCAATATTGTAAAGAACTATTGGAATTTTAACACTATCAGCGATAGCTTTAAAGTGCAGGTATAGTCCTTTCTGCGTAGGCTTATTGTAATATGGAGAAACCACTAAAGCTCCATCGCAGCCTACTTTTTGAGCAAAATTCGTAAAATGTATGGCCTCATCTGTAGAGTTAGACCCTGTACCTGCAATCACTTTCAAACCACCTTTTGCTTGTTTTACGCAAAATTCAATAATAGCCTCATGTTCTTCGTAAGACAAAGTCGGCGATTCGCCAGTTGTTCCACAAGGAACAACTCCATTGATACCATTCGCGATTTGGTTTTCTATAATTTCACCTAAAGACTCAAAGTCAATCTTTCCTTCTTTAAACGGTGTAATTAAAGCTGTGAAAACTCCTGAAAACATAAAAAACCTCTCTTTATATCTTTATATTCCCTTCAAAAGTAACTACTGCAGGACCTTCTAATGTAACGTTTTTTACTTTCTTGTTATCAGTTTCTAAAGAAACTTCTAAATTATCTCCACCACGTGCAATTATTTTAACGGGGGACACTGCCAAATTTTTTAAAACAGAAATTATTCCACAAGCAGTTATACCAGTACCACAAGCAAGAGTTTCATCTTCAACACCTCTTTCGTAAGTGCGAACAAGCAAAGTGTTACCTGCTAACACTTGCACAAAATCAACGTTTGTCCCATCAGGTGCAAAATTAGAATGGTGTCTTAAAAATCTCCCATATTTAACAACATCTATTTTCTCAATATCATCTGCAAAAATAACGGCATGGGGAACACCCGTATCTATAAAATCTATGTTAAATTCTTTTTCGTACACAGTAATCTTTAAATCTCTCTTCAAATTTTTAGGTTCATATAAACTAAGCTTAACTCTGTCGTTTGGAAAAATTTCAGCATTTACGATACCTGCATCTGTTTCAAAAACCATTTCTTCTCTGGCCGCTCCTAGAACATAAGCGAACTTTGCAACCGAGCGACCACCGTTTCCACACATTGAAGCGTGCGAACCATCAGAATTGAAATATTTCATTTTAAAATCCGCATTTTCGCTTTTTTCAAGAAAAATCAAGCCATCTGCTCCTATAGCATATTTTCTGTCACAAAGTTTTTTTGTAATATTTTGGTAATTTTGAGCCGAAATTTTACTGTTCCTATTGTCAATTAAAACAAAATCATTCCCAGCAGCTGAAAGTTTAGAAAAATCTATTTCCATTTGTCCTCCATTTAAAATACCCAGCTAAATGTTTTCAATAAATTCGTAAAGTTTTTTACCATCTTGCGCACACCAACATTCTTTACCATTAGCTGCACCACCATAGACAAATACGGCAGCACCAGACGGAGAGCCAAATTCTATATCGGCAAACGTCGTATCGTTATTAAACTTGTCTTTAAATCTTTCTCTTATTTTTTTTACATTTTCTATATTGCTGGTGGGAATATTTACATTTATTTTTGAGCCTGCAAGAACGATGTATTTATTACCTTCTACGACTATCATTTTAGCCTCTAAAAAATAAAAAACTTCATTTGTGTTTACTATGTATTTTCCTCCATTGTATCCATTAGTAACATTTTGCTTCGTTGTTTTTTGATAATACTTTTTTACTTTTTTTGCATTGCTTTCGGCATTTTCGCCTTCAATAAGTTCACGCTTTAACACTTCATTCTTTATTATGTTTTCAATGTCGCTTTCTTCAATTTTTAAACCTGGAGAAAATTTTCGTATCTCTCGCTTTATCACTGATAACACAGGTTCTTGCAAAATAAAAGCACCTACTATATATTTGTTTAGCACTTGCAAACGTTCATAAAATATTTCTCTACTGTCTTTGGATAATCCTTCTTTGCATAAAACAAACAATTTTTCCAAATCTTCATCTTTTTTGTTTGATAAATCTAAAAAATTAAAAGAACAGACAATTTCTGAAGAAATTGGTTGTTCAAATTTTATTCTGTGCAATTCCCAATTTTGACCATTAGTTAAAATTACCCAGGATATGCCTTTATTTGCTCCATAATCTACAACTTGTTTTAAATGTGCCTCTTTTAGTTCTGTACCGATAGACTTGCATTCAATCAAAAATTGGAATTTATCTTCTATTTTTATTGACAAATCACAGTATGTTCCCTTAATTGCAAGCTCGCTAGTAACTTCTAAATATTTATCGTAACCAAATACTTCTGCCAGCATATCACTAATAATTACTACTGTATCACTTTCGTTTAAATCTTTTTCTTTTGCCATTTTCAAAATCTTTTGAAATTTAGCCAATGCGGCACTAATTCTTGCTTCTACTTTCACTGAAATTGTTGACATAACAACCCCTCTCTTTTTATTTTTGCCGGCACTAACAATACTATCGCAATTTTTTTCATTTTCAAACTTAAACGCACAATTTATTGTTTGACGGTTTGCAATTCTTTGCCGTTTCGTTTTCTGCACAGCGTCCTAAATAGCTTCTATTGGTATTTCACAAACACGTTCTATTACGCTGTGTGTTCTATAATAGCAATATGCATTGGTTGTAGCAAACCATAAACACTAAACTAAAAATTTAATGCAATAAAATATTTATTTGTAAATAAATCATTTCCTTTTAAAAAATTTTTCTATTTCACTTAGAGAAATTTTATATGCCGTTGGTCTGCCGTGGGGACATGTGAAAGGATTTTCGCATTTAAAAAGATCTTTTATCAGCTTTTTTGTTTCTAAAAAAGCCATTTTGTCACCAGATCTTGTACTTGCTTTACAAGATGACCGTATTATTGTTTCTCGCCTTTTTTCTAATTGCACAGATTTATCATATTCAATATCTGTCATTATTTTTTTTACTGTTTGAGATGCACTTATATCTCCAAGGAGTGCAGGGTAGGTAGTTATCCTGAAAGTGTTTTGCCCAAATTCCTCAATGAAAAATCCAAGTTCGTTTAACAGCGGTAAGTTTGCCTTTAAAAGTTCTGTACTGGCAGCTGTAATTTCGATATTTTCCGGCATAAGTAAAGTTTGAGAAAGAATAGCTTTGTCTTTAATCTGAGAGAGAAAAGATTCGTATTTTATCCTTTCGGCGCAAGCGTGTTGATCAAAAATATAAAGCTCTTGTTGCTTTTCAACAATAATATAATTTTCAAAAACCTGACCTATAACTTTTGTATCAATATCAAAGTTATCTGTTTCATTTTTTTTAGAGTTTAGAAATATGTTTGCGTATTTATTTATATCGTAAGAGCTTTTATTGGAAACGACATAATTGTTTTCCTTTGTCTCGCTGACGAACTCGTTTAATTTTTTGTAAGAATTATTAGAATTGAAATTATAGTTTATGGTGTTAGATTTCGAAAAACCATTGCAAGCTGTGGTGGCTTTATCTGCTTCTTTTGAAATTGACCCAATAGAAATCTCGCAATGAGGATGACCTGCAACGGCATTTTTTAAAGTTTTAAAAATAATATCGTAGACGGCATTTTCGTCGGCAAATTTCACTTCCCTTTTAGTCGGGGAAATGTTTACGTCAATTTCACAAGGGTCTATATTTATGTAAATTAAAATTCCGGGATGTTTGTCTAAAGGAATAGAACCTCTGTAAGCATTGTATACACTGTGCATTATTCTTTTGCTGTAATTTACAGGTCTTGAATTTACGAAAAGGTATTGAAATTTTTTATTTTGCAGACAATCGTTTCTGCCGGTAAAATATATTTCCATAGCAATATTTGGGTGTTCAATTTTTGCGACTTTGATTGTTTTTGCAAAATCTTTTCCCAAAATATCAGAAATTCTTTCTGTTTTCTTGTCAGTTTTAGTAGCTGAAATTACAGAGCGGTTTTCAGATAAAACTTTGAAAGAAACTTCTTGATTTGCAAGAGCAGTTTCTTCAAGGCAAGCTATTATTTTTGAACGTTCAGTGACATCGCTTTTTAAAAATTTTTGCCTTACTGGAACATTAAAAAACAAATTCCGAATTTCCGTTATCGTTCCTTGAGCACCTGCCCAAGGCGAAATTTGAATATTTTTGCCACCCTGACATGAAAGTTTCCAACCAGAAGTTTCGCCTTTTTTTATGGTTTTCATTTCAAAATGAGAAACAGCAGAAATTGAAGCAAGAGCCTCTCCTCTAAAACCCATGGAGTTTATATGGTACAAATCTTCAAAATTTTCTATTTTGCTCGTCGCATGTCTTAAAATGGAACGTTCCAAATCTTCTTTGCCAATTCCCAAACCGTTATCGGAAACTCGTATAAGTTTTTTACCTGCCGTTTCAATTTCTACAATTATAACATCAGCAAACGCATCAAGAGAATTTTCTACAAGTTCCTTAACGGCATTTAGCGGACGTTCTACTACTTCGCCAGCAGCAATTTTATCAATAGTTTCCTGCGACAACAAATTTATCGGCATTTATAAAACTCTTTTTTTTTATTTCAATAAAATTACAACTCTGAAAAATCTAAAAATAATTCAAATAATTTTTTCACTTGGCTTAAAAGTGCTATTTTGTTTTTCTTTAAATTTTCGTCTTTATCCATAACTAAAACTTTTTCAAAAAAATCATTTATCACAGGGCTTATTTCTAAAACTTTTTCAAGAATTTTATTGTATTCATTATTTATAATAAAACTTTCAATTTCATTTTTTGTACTTTGCAAACTTGCAAAAAGATTTTTTTCTTCGTTTTGAGAGAACAAATCTTGCCTGACATCTTGAGAAATATCAGCATTGTCTTTTTTAGCTTTTGACAATATATTGTTAATCCTTTTAAAACTTTCAGCTATTTGTGTAAAATCACCTTTTTCTTTCGCAGCTTTTAAAAATTTGAGTTTTTCAGATAATGCACCGAGTTCCTTAAAACCTGCAAGTTTTGCCGCTCCGACAACAGATTTAATTTCGCTTTTTTGATATTGACCGTCAAATGTATTTTCAATTCTTTGCCATAAAAAATTTAGCAATTTATCTTTCGCACTTTTAAAATTTTGATTTTCTTTTATTTTTTCCGGCAAAACTTCAAAAGATTTATCTATAATGCCAGAAAAATTACTTTTTGGAAAAACTTCAACAAGCATTCTTACTATTCCTATTGCCGAACGTCTAAGTCCGTAAGGATCTGCAGAGCCTGAAGGTTCTAATCCAATTGCAAAATTTGCAGCCAAAGAATCAAGTTTATCGGCAAGAGAAATTATCAACGCTAAACTATTTTTGGGCAGTTTTCCACCTGCAAAAAGAGGATAGTAATGCTCTTGTATTGCATCTGCCAATTCTTTAGGTTGACCGGATTTTAAAGCATATATTTTTCCCATCGTTCCTTGAAGTTCGGGGTACTCAAAAACCATTTCGCAAGGCAAGTCGGCTTTTGAAAGCATAACGGTTTTTTCTAAAAGTTTTTCGTCAATACTTAGGCAAAAATTGGAATTTATCGACAAAGCTGTTTGGAAAATTCTTTCCACTTTTTCATAAACCGTGCCTATATCTTTGTGAAAAATTATTCCCTTCAATTTTTCAATATTGCTTTCAAGTCCTTTTTTTATGTCATTGCTATAAAAAAAATTGGCGTCAGCAAGCCTTGCACCGACAACCCTTTCATAACCTTCTCTTGCAATGTCTATGTGTTTTGCTGGACCATTTTTAACATTTATAAAATAATTGGTGAATTGCTTTTTTTTATCACAAACCGCAAAACATTTCTGGCTTTTCTTCATACAAACTGTCAAAACTTCCTTTGGCAGTTCCAAATATTTCTTGTCAAATTTACATAAAACCGCAGACGGATATTCTAAAAGATAATTGACTTCATTTAGCAAACTATCATCTTCTATCACATGACCGATTTTATTAACAACATCGACAATAGACTTTTTAAGCACCAACTTTCTTTCATTGTTATCTATTATGACATATCTGTTTTTCATTTTCGAAAAGTATTTGTCAGGTGTTTCTACTTTTATTTTTGAATTGTCGTAAGTGTGAAGACCAATTGTCCAATTAGAAGAAACAACATCGGCTATTTGAAACTTTATAATCTTTGCACCGTAAAGTGCGGCAATGTTTCTTATAGGTCTTGCAAATTTAAAACCGCTTTGTTCCCACACCATATTCTTTGGAAAAGAAATATTTCTTATAATCTCAGGAAAAAGCGACAGTAGAATTTTTTCAGTTTTTTCGCCTTTAATTTTTTTAGCAAAAAATAAATACTCGCCTTTTTCAGTTTTTTTAACAGCAAGCTTATCCGGAAAAGTTTTATTTTTAGAGGCAAACCCAATTGCGGATTGCATCCATTGACCATTTTCGTTTTTTGCGGCTTTTAGAGGAGGACCTGATATTTCTTCAAGTTTTTCCTCGCTTTGCGTTGACATATCTTTTATAACTAAAACAAAACGTCTTGGCGTTGCAAAAGTTTCTAATTTAGAATAATTCAAACCTATCTCCGACAATCTTTCCAGCGTAAAACTTTCTATTTGTTTTAAAGCAGGTTCAATATAAGAAAAAGGAATTTCTTCAACGCCTATTTCAAGCAAAGCAGTATTTTTTGAAATTTTAACGGACTTTTTTTTCATTTCATCCCTCAATAACTTTTAAATATCTTTCAGCTGTGTTTTTAGCAAGCGTCCTAACTCTTAAAATATATCCGACTCTTTCAGAAACAGAAATTGCTCCTCTGGCGTCAAGCAAATTGAAAAGATGTGAACATTTTAAAACAGCATCATAAGCTGCAATCGGCAAGTTTTCGTTTACAAGATTTTTTGCGGCAATTTCCCAATCATTAAAATGTCTTTTTAATGTTTCAACATCGGCTTTTTCAAAATTATAAATAGACCATTCTTTCTCGTCTTCAAGATGTATATCACCGTAAGTTGTATCGTCATTCCACATCAAATCATAAACATTGTTCTTTTTTTGCACGTATATTGCCAAACGTTCTGTTCCATAAGTAATTTCAACAGAAATAGGGTTTAAAGCAATGCCGCCGACTTGCTGAAAATAAGTAAATTGCGTGGCTTCCATTCCGTCAATCCAAACTTCCCAACCTAGTCCCCACGCACCTAAAGTCGGAGATTCCCAATCGTCTTCGACAAAACGTATATCGTGTTTTTTAGGGTCAAGACCTATTGCTTTTAAACTTTCAAGGTAAATTTGTTGGATATTTTGAGGGGCAGGCTTCATAATGACTTGAAATTGGTAATAGTGCTGAAGTCTGTTTGGGTTTTTTCCATATCTTCCATCTGTAGGCCGCCTTGAAGGTTCAACGTAAGCGGCATTCCAAGTTTTTCCACCTAAAGCACGTAAAAAGGTCGCAGGATTGAAAGTTCCCGCTCCTTTTTCTAAATCATAAGGCTGGCAAATTAAACAGCCTTTTTTCGCCCAGAATTTTTGCAAAGTCATAATAATTTCTTGAAAATTCATAAACTCTCCGATAAAAACAACTGCCATTTTTATTAAGCAATACATAAATTGTTTTTCGCCCAATAAAATACCTAATATTCAACCATGCTGCAATGAGAAACAATATTTAATTGCTACCTAGAAGAAACTGTTTATCTAAAAATATAACTATATCTCAGCAATTTTTTATTTATGCTTCAAGAACCAATAAAAACAAGCGTAGCAACCCTTTCAACTTTCATTTTATTTTCTGTTTGTAGAAATAAATATATTGTTTGACTGTAGAATTTTATTTTAGTAGAATGCAGAATTGCAAGGGTGCTAGTCTCCGTAGCTCAATTGGACAGAGCAACTGCCTTCTAAGCAGTAGGTTGTGTGTTCAATTCACACCGGAGACAGTTTTTTATAGGTGGTTGTAGCTCAATTGGTTAGAGCGTCGGTTTGTGGAACCGAAGGCTGCGGGTTCAAGTCCCGTCATCCACCCTCTATATTCACAATTGTTCCATCACAGGTTTTTGGTACTACTACTTAAGAATAACCTACTCTACTGCACGTTTTACCACATACTGAATTATTTGCTACTTATTTTCGCAAAAACCGTCACTCCTGACACAACCCTATCGCCACGGCTAACTTTTATATGTACATTTTTTGGAACATGCAGATCAACCTGTGAGCTGAATTTTATCACTCCTATCTTATCGCCTGCTTCTAAAATATCTCCCTCTTTTACCCAAGAAACACATCTTCTTGCAACAAAGCCGGCTATTTGCTTAACAATAAAAATTCCATTCTCGTTTTTTATAGTAATTATGTTCTGTTCATTCTCAATATGTGCTCTATCGTTCATTGCGTTTAAAAATTTACCTGGTTTATGGCAAACATCTATCACCGTACCACTTACCGGAGAACGCTGCAAATGTACATCAAAAACCGACAAAAAAACCCTTATTACATTTTCTTTTTCATTTTCTGCAGTTTCTAAAACAGTTCCATTGCAAGGTGAAAGAATCAAGTCATTGCCAGTCGTTACTGTTACCGTTGGATCTCTAAAAAAATATAAGCAAAACAACGACACTATAAAGCTTACCCAGCCCATAAAAACAAAAACCGAACCTCCCACTAAGAACAAAACAACTGATAAAATAAGTGGAATCAAAACAAATGGATAACCTTCTCTGACTATTGTCACAATAAATCCTTTTTAATTATTCAGTTATAGTAGCACATGCTATCTACTTTTTAATATTTTATATCCCAACATAAAGTCCAACACTCCAATTGGGTTCATCCTCGTACATAGAAATGGAAGCCGACAAGTTAACTCTTTTCTTTATACTAATACTTGCACCTGCACCATAACCAATTCCGCTTACGCTGCTGGACATACCTTCGTAAAATGAAGATTTAGCAGTAAGTTCCGTGTAATCGTAACTTACAAAAAAATACGGTTGAAAATAGGGCTGTATCAATGGTATATCTGTAAAAGCAAATGAAAATGAATTTTTAAAATTCCAAGCGTCGAATTTATTTTCACCTGAAATTGTGTTTGAAAAAGTATAAACTGATTGGATTGAAATGGTTGGCAATATCGAGGCTCCATCTACCAATTGATACCTCGCTCCCCAACCAAACACAGTAGCACCTTCACTATAGCCTATTCTCGCAATAGCGTCTACAGCACTCGTAAGACCCAGAACAAATTGAGCTATGGGAATACCAATTCCACCCGCACCTGCTTCTTTTAGTATCTCATTGCCATCCCGTGCTTGCTGGTAGGAATATTTTGCACTGGCATAAATACCTAACACTCCAAGACTAGACCCAAGACCAAAAGAACCACCTGAAATTGCCTGTCCAAAATCCTCAGTAAAAGTACCAAGCATATCAGCAGCACGCGTCTTATCACAATTATCCAATACAGCATTAAAAGCACTAAAAGTATCCGAAAAAACAGTAGAAAAACCTGCAAAAATTATAAATATAACAGCTAAAAATTTCTTCATACCGACACATTCTCCTACAATTGCTCCGATTAAACTTTGTATTTTTTCCATAAATCTCTATATGTGAAATAAGACTTTCGCAATTGTCTTTTAAATCCACCGTTTTCTCCATCTCCCATAGAACAAATTCCAAACCATTCTTCATAAGCTCCACCATCTAAAAAAGGTCCCTTCCATTGCGGATTAGTATCGTGAAAAGCAGGATTAAATTCTGGCGGTGGACCAGCCTTCCACCACTCATCGACCCATTCAAAAACAACACCCCCAAGTGCATTCCCCACCCCACCTTCGACACCGGCCAAATTATCCTCAATATTATTCCAAGAACCACTATGATAACTAGATTGGCCTTTTTCTATTTTTGCAACAGACCAATCATCAGAATCAGCGTAAGCAGGACATCCGAATTCTGTAACAACCACAGGTTTTTTGGCCACATCGTAAACATCGCTCCAAAGTGCTCCAAAACCCTGTTCACCTCTGTAGGCATTTGCCCCATAAATATCCACATCGGGACAATTTTTGGCAAAATTGCTTAGCAGATAAACATCACCGTTGCAGATGGCCACTGGTCTCTTTTTTGGATCTAATGATTTTATGAGTTTGGCACATTCGTTTACAAAAGCATAATAAGCATCCGGCTGGCTCTGCGCTTGGTTGCTCGTTCCAGCAAATTTTCCCTTAACACCAACCGTTCCGTAATTGTTTTCGTTTCCTAAAACCCACATCAAAACATAAGGTTCATCCTTAAATTCATTAACCATTTTTTTTACGCTATTTAGCATTGCTTGCTTTTGTTTCTCGTTTGTATAATCTGTTCCTTTAAACCAATCTGCACCTGAATCAACGCCATACATACCCAACATGTTACCCACCATATACATAAAACCATAATTTTCGTAACCATCTTTCAAAAGCGATTTATTAAAATTAGGGTAATGATAAAGTCTTATTGTGTTTATTCCCATAGCTTTCATTAAAGCAAAATCGCCAACGGTTTTTTCATTGTCATCTTGTATGTCATTTCTATTAACGTCTACCCAAGCCTCGTAAGGTCCGTCAGCAATTCCATTTTTATTGAAATCAGCTACCGACCAATCACGGTTAACGTTTACAGAACCATCATCAGGACTCAAACCTGGTCTCGTCGGTGAATAACAAACAGCACGCACAACATAAGGTTTACCACCAACTTTCAAAGCAAAGTGTCCATTTTCGTACTCTATCAATTTAACGTTTCCGGTACCAACTGTTTTTTTTGCCTTTATTTTTTCCAGATCCTTGTGTTTTCTTATAAAATCACTGGCCGTTGCCCGAACAAGTTTTCCAGGGTTTACAAAGAAAACGTCGTTATTTTTATCGTTATCAAACCTATTTTTTATCGTTACTTTAGCATCTACCAATTTAACTCCAATTTGCGGGTACTCTCTTGTTAAATATTTTATCCTATCAATGCAAGCAGGTGCTATGTACCATGGAGTCTTCCATTGTGTGTACCCTATAGATTTTGGAAAAAACACTAAGCAAGCATAATAAGCTTTTACTGCGTGCTTATAGTTTCCGGCTTTATCTAGAGCAGACGCCGTGTAAAATAGCTTAACACCTGGTTCTTCCAAAACAGTAGACCATTTATAAAAATCTGCCTGATAATCATAACTATCAACAAAATCCCAAACACTTCCATCAAGTTTTCCAGAGTCTTTGTACTTTTTATAATCTTTTTCGTTATACACACTATCTTTGTTTGGGTATACGCCACTTCCTGAAGCATCTTTTAAGTCATCCGAAGCATCTTCTTTTACAACATATTTATACCGTTCCGTTCCAACGTTTTCAAAAGTTCCATATTTTTCATAATCCACCCATTCTTCCTTCCCAGTGTGAGTAACCGGGAAAGGACTGGGTCTACTGTACACCATCTTGTTGTTGTACTTCCCTGTAGCATTTAAAATGGAGTTCAAAACACTATCGTCAGTCCTCAAAACTTTTACAGGCATAAGCTCCTGAGGAGATTTGCCACCAGTGGTTCTTTCTTGTTTGGCAAAGAGCCAATCAAAATTTGAAAACACAAGAAAAACAGAAATAAAAAAGATAAAAAATCTCATTTTAAATATACCCTCCAAACATAAAAAACTTTTAACGAATTTTTACGACAGAAAACAAAATGAGCAGTGCAGGAATTGAACCTGCGACCTATTCCTTGTAAGGGAATTGCTCTTCCAGCTGAGCTAACTGCCCACGTCCCAAACCCAACCTAAAACCAAAACAGACCACTCACAAACAACATTCACTTTGTTCTGTGCGATTTACTTAAATAAATTCTTACAAAAACTAAACAAAAGTCAACAAAAACAACTGTTATTGTTTCAACCAAAATGACTACGCGTTGAAACCACTACCAAATTTTTTCAGAAAAAGCCTCGCGTCGTAAACCGCGAAGACTTTTTCATTCTGCCTTTTAAAAATTAAAGCTAAACCCAAGCGTTATATCGCCAAGACTCGTAATGAAATTGTTTGTATCGCAATCAAAATAAATATTCGTATTCCCGTATCTATCATGACTACCGCCACTCGTTTTCGTCTTATAAGAATAATATTCTATACCAGCTCTTAAAAAATTTAAGGATGCTGAAAGCGTGAATCTATCCGAAAGTGCATATTGCAAATTAGGTGCTACGCTAACACCATAACCATAGGATCTAGCATCTGTTCCCACATCACCATTTTCTTTCAAAATACCATTTTCGTAAAACATATCACCCCTAATATAAATTCCCATCTTGCCAAATGAGGCAACAAGGTACTCGCCAAAGATATAAGTCCTAACGGTTTCTAATTCTGATACTAAAAAGCTATTGTCTCCAAATGGCAACAATTCATCACTATCGCCACTGACGTACGCTATTCCGACACCAAAATCTATCTTGTCGTTGAATAAATACGCAACTTCTGGTGCGATGGAAGCATAAGATTTCACATCTGCAACTTTACTGCTATTTTTATTTTTAGATGTAAGATTTTGATAATTTACTTTTCCGCCAATACTCCAATCGTAAGCAAAGCTATTTACGAAAGCAGTTGCTACCAACACGAACGAAAAAAACAATTTTTTCATTGATGTGCTACCTCCTTGTTATTTGTGTCTTTTCTGGAATGTTTACGCATTCCAAAAATCTATATGTCCTATTTGCTCTCAATCACTATTGTAACCAAAGCCAATGCACAACATCCGTACATCGTAATCTTATCTCTACCAAAAACATGATATCACATCTCAAAAACAGTTCAAATCAGTCTACAAAATTTACAAAAACACTTTGTATTAACTAACAATTTTGGATAATTTTATTTAGGTCTTACAATTCCTCTATTAGAATTTTTTATAAAGTTTACAATTTCTACAACTTGTTGCGATTTGGAATTTTCTAACCTTGAAAGTGCATCGCTTAAAAGTAATTTAGACATAAACAAAACTCTATAGCTGTCTTTTACCTCTACTATGTCACCAGGTCTCATACCTCGTCTTTTCATTCCTACAACATTCAACCCACTTAAAACTGCTCTATCACCATAACACATAGAATATGGAATTACGTCCATAGTAGCAACAGTACCGCCTGCAATCATCGTATCTCTGCCGATACGACAAAACTGATGAACCGCAACTAAAGCACTAATAAAAGCATTTTCACCAACTTCAACATAGCCGCCAAGTGCAGAAGCGTTTGCCATAACAACATTATCGCCTACCTTGCAGTCATGACCTGCATGAGAGCATGCCATAAAAAAGCAATTCTTTCCAACAACAGTTGCACCTGTTTTGGACCCTCTGTTTACCGTAACAAATTCTCTCAAAACCGTTCCGTCTCCAATTATAGTTTTTGTAGATTTATTTTCATAACCCAAATCTTGCGGCGGTGTTCCGACAGAAACCGAATTAGAAAGCTTGCAATTTCTACCAATTTCTGAAAACTCAATGTAAGAATTGGAACCTATTTTTGTCCCCTCGCCAATAACAACACCTTTTCCGATAACTGTATACGCTCCTATTTCCACATTTTCACTAATTATCGCTGTTTCGCTTATTACGGCTGTCTGGTGTATCATTTTTATTACCCCATCGCTATTTTAACAAAAATATATATCCACTCCGCACCACACAAAAAGAAGCAAGCATATTACCGGCAAGATTCAAAAAGCAAAACCAACTTCAGCACATTCTACGAATGTGCAGTCAAATATAGAAATATTTTTTGCAATCATATTAATCATAAAGTTTTTTCAACCTATATAGATTTTTTTTCGTAAATTTGATTATATTTCCCATCATAGACACAGCTTCGCCCGGGTAAGCTCCAACTGCCGATTCAGCAGATAGCATAACATAATCAGTACCATCTATTATGGCATTTGCCACATCACTCACTTCAGCTCTTGTTGGAATAGGATTTTCAACCATACTTTCAAGCATCTGCGTTGCAGTTATGACAATTTTTTTAGAACGTCTACACTGGGCTATTATTTCTTTTTGAACAATAGGAACTTGCCAAATAGGAATAGAAATTCCCATATCACCTCTTGCAACCATTATTCCATCTACAACAGTCAAAATTTTCTTAAGATTTTTTATGCCTTCAGTATCCTCTATTTTTGCAATAAGTTTACAATTTTTGTTTTTCGTTTGTTGCAAAATGTCTATCAAAGGCTTCACATCCGCTACATTTCTCACAAAAGAATTGGCAACAAAATCAACATTGTGTTCCAAAGCGAAGAGCATATCTTTTTTATCTTTTTCTTCCATAGCTGGAAATTTTAATTTGGCTTTTGGAATATTTATCCCCTTGTGAGTTTTTAATGTGTAACTAGACAAAACTTCTGTCACAACTTCAGTCTCATTTGATGTTAAAACAACGAGCCTCAAAATTCCATCATCAACAAAAACGTCCATTCCTTTCTTGATGTCTGCAAAAGAACCAGAATAATCCATATGAATTTTTTTATTGTTCCCAACAATATTTGCTTTCGTTAGGGTAAGTTTTTGATTAGCTTTTAAATCTACTTTTCCATCTGCGATTTCTCCTACTCTAATTCTATGACCCTCCAGATCAGCAAGAATTTTAACTTTTTTCTTACACTTAGAATTCAACGTTTTTATCAACTCAAAATCCTTCAGATACTCCTCATGTTTTCCATGAGAAAAGTTAAACCGAACAATTTCCATCCCATCATCTACCATTTTTTTTAAAACTGACAAAGATCTAGCTGCGGGACCTATCGTGCATACAATTCCTGTAGTATCAGACACTTTAAAACTCCTTTTTAACTAACTAAAACAAAAAAACATATTTTTTGTTTTTTTAAAAATTACAATCTTCGCTACGAAACCCTTATTCATCGCTGCAACGCTGCGATCATATTAAAAAAAATAGACTCTAAAAGTCAAATTTTTAAGGTGCTATCATTTGAAATTTTTTTACATTGAATGTTTACGTGACGTTTGCATACATAGATATGTATATGTTTGCATTAGAAGTAGGTGCCAACAAGGATTTTACAAATGTTTTGTTTTTAAAACATTATCCCTAACTATTGACCAACAAATATAAATTTATAAGTTTAAGCAAAATTTATGACTGTCACGAAACGATGTAAGTCTATTTTTGAAGCTAGTACCGTTTTTTAGAGCGGTAAGAGCTAAAAAGTCTATTACAGTTTGTCCAATATCGGCGAAAGTTTGGCATGTTCCCAAATTTACATTTTGGTTTAGCTTTTTTCCAAAAACTAATATCGGGATATATTCTCTTGTATGATCTGTATGCAATATGTATGTCGGGTCGCAGCCATGATCTGCTGAAATTATTAGAATATCTTCGTCATTTAGCGAATCAATAATTTTTGGTAAAAAATCATCAAAATCTTTTAACGCTTTTGCATATCCATTAACGTCTCTTCTGTGTCCCCAAAGCATATCAAAGTCAACAAGATTTGCAAAAATTAGTTTGTCTTTTCCTGAAAAGCTGTTAATTTCTTTTAAAGTTTGTTCCATACCATCTAAATTATTTTTTGTGTGAATTGATTTTGTAATACCTTTGCCGTTGAAAATATCTTCTATTTTGCCTATGGCGGTTGTTTCTGCACCACTATTTTTTATCTTATCTAAAAATGTTTCTTCAAAAGGATCTAATGAAAAATCTTTTCTGTTTACTGTTCTGATGTAGTTACCATCATTTCCTACAAAAGGCCGAGCTATTACTCTTCCAACACTATTTTGTCCTTGTAGAATTTTTCTAGCAATTTTGCAGATTTCATAAAGCTTTTCTAACCCGAAAGTTTGCTCATGAGCAGCTATTTGGAATACTGAATCTGCGGAAGTGTAAATTATAGGTCGGTTTGCTTTTTGGCTTTCTTTACCAAGCGTTTTGATAACTTCCGTTCCAGAAGTCACACAGTTGCCTATTGTCTTTATGCCGGTTGTTTTTTCAAAAATTTCTATTATTTCTTTTGGAAATCCTTGAGAATAAGTTGGGAAAGATTGTTTTAAAATTATTCCTGCTATTTCCCAGTGACCTGCGGTGGTGTCTTTTGCAGGAGACTTTTCTATAGCTTTTCCAAAACAAGCACAAATTTTGGCTCCTTCAAGTTTTCTTTTTGTGTTTATAAGTTTATAAAGACCTAATTTAGCTAAATTAGGAAGTTCAAAACTTTTAGGCATATAATCAAAAATATGTCCTAATGTGTTTGCACCTTTATCGTTAAAGTTTTGTGCATCAGGCAATTCTCCAACACCGACGCTGTCTAATATGATTAAAACTACTTTCTTATGCATAATTTTCTTATTAAAGCTTTAAAAAATTCTCAACTATAGATGCTCCGTTGTCAGTTAAAACAGATTCCGGGTGAAATTGCAAACCATAAATATTGTAATCACAATGCTTAACCCCCATGACCTGCGACAATTCATCTTCAGCAATAACAAGCATTTCATCTGGAAGAGTCTCTCTGTCAGCAATAAGCGAATGATATCTTGCGGCCTTTATCACAGGCGCAAGACCTTTAAAAATTGGACTGCCGTTTGCAATGTATATGGAACTTGTTTTTCCGTGCATTAAGGTTTTTGCATAGGTGATTTTTGAACCAAAAATTTCACAAATAGCTTGATGTCCAAGACAAACGCCAAGTATTGGCATTTTGTTTTTGAAGTGCAAAATTGCTTTTTCGCAAATTCCAGCGTCAGACGGTCTTCCGGGACCAGGCGAAATTATTAAGTGCGATGGATTTAGTTTTTCTATTTGGTCAAGTGTCAATTCGTCATTTTTTATCACACGTATGTCTTTGTTGATGACACCTACACATTGGTATAAGTTATAAGAAAAACTGTCGTAATTATCTATAAGCAAAACCATGCTTTATCCTTTTTAGAATTTTTTAAATTTAGTGTTTTGTTTTGCATCAAAAGAGGCGTGCAATAAACTTTAATCACAAAAAACTTGAGTTTCTTTTAGGGCGTTTATAACTGCTTGAGCTTTATTTATAGTTTCATCATATTCTTTTTCAGCGACGCTATCTGCAACGATGCCGGCGCCCGACTGCACATAAACTTTGCCATTTTGAAGCTCTGCCGTTCTTATCGCTATGCACATATTCATATTTCCTGCAAAATCTATATACCCTATTGCCCCGCCATAATGACCGCGTTTGTGTTTTTCCAAATCGTCAATAATTTCGCAAGCTCTTTTTTTAGGTGCACCTGACAAAGTACCTGCCGGCAAAACAGCACAAAGTGCGTCTAATGCGTCGCAATTTTCTTTTAATTTTCCATTTATAACAGAAGCAATATGGCTAACATGCGAAAATTTTAAGATTTTTAAATACTGAGAAACTTTTACAGAACCGAATTCACTAACTTTTCCTAAATCATTCCTGCCTAAATCTACAAGCATATTATGCTCGGCAAGTTCTTTTTCATCTTTTAAAAGCGCCAAAATTAACGCTTCGTCTTCTTGTGCAGTTTTTCCACGTCTTACCGTACCTGCAAGTGCGTAATTGGTGAGATTTTTGTTTTGAACGGTTATTAATGTTTCGGGCGAAGCACCAGCAATTTCTTCACAATTAAAATTTAAATAAAACATGTAAGGCGAGGGGTTTGAAGTTCTTAAATGTCTGTAAACATTTAGAAGATTGCCGTCAAAATCGGCACTAAATCTGTTTGAAAGAACAGCTTGAAAAATGTCGCCTTCGCGTATATGAAATTTTGCTTTTTCAACGATTTTGCAGAAATAATCTTTATCAAAAAGTTGCTTAAAATCAGATTTTAAATAAGAGTTTTTTAAGTGTTTGGGAAAAGATTTTTTAATTATTGATTCTATATTTTCAATTTTTTTCTTAGAAGAGATGTAATTTTCTTTTAGATTTTTTGCAGAGACGTTTGAGATTATAAAAATTTTTTGCTTGAAGTGATCATAAGCTATAACTGTGTCAAAAAACATCAGTTTAAAATCATTGAAATTTCCATCATTTTTACTTTTGAGAACTAATCTTTTTTCACTATATTTTATATAGTCGTAAGAGAAATAACCTACTAAACCTCCCGCAAAAGGCGGAATATTTTCTAAGTTTGGCGATTTGTGCTGCAATAAAAGATTTCTTATGTATTCTGTGGGGTTTTCTGCATCAAATTCTTCATCTTTTTCGCCTGAGATTTTAATTTTGTTATCTTTCCCAGAAATTATAAATTCAGGATCAAATCCTAAGAAAGAATACCGTCCCCAACTCTCACCGCTTTCCACACTTTCAAGCAAAAAACATTTTTTGTTTTCGCTAACAAAAATTTTTAAAAGCTCTACGGTTGTTCTTATATCTGCAAAAATTTCTTTATATATTGGGATAAAAGCATAGTCTTTAGAAAATCGTTCAACTTCTTCAATGGAAGGTTTTATCATTTTGGTTTTCCTGTTAAATTAGAGACCGGGTATTTTCATTCCACCGGTTATTTTTTTGGCTTCTTCAGCCATAACGACTTGTGCTTTTTTACCCGCTTCGCAAAAAGCTGAAAGCAAAAGTTTTTCTATCTCGGTTTTATTTTTTTTAAGCAAGTCGTCAGGAATATTCAATTCTAAAAATTCGTTTTTGGCATTAACTTTAATTTTAATAGCTTTATGCTCAACTTCTAAAATGTGCGATTTTAATTTTTTGTCCATCTCATTGATTTTGCTTTTCATTGCCATAGCTTCTTTTGCCATTTTAAAAAGTTCCATTTTTCTTACTCTCCTTTTTTCTGTCAAGTATTATTAAAAGCCTTACTAAAACTGCAAGCACCGCCCAAATACACACAAAAAGCCAACCCACTGCGATTTGTTCTTTATACAGGAAATAAACACCCAAGGCGCCGCACACTGTAGAAATCAAAAACATATTTTTAAATAAGCTAACTTTTCTATTTCTTTGCATTCATAACCACCTTTTCCATCTTAAAAACTATAGCACAAACAATAGAATTTATAAAAATAAGAACTGCAGCTACAATCAAACCGCTTATAATGTTAAGAAAAAACCCGACAACACAACCAGCTAAAACATCTAACATAAATAAAATGTAAAAAATTTTTTTAACTTTTTTGAAAACGCTATGGCTATGTTCCATATTTACCTATATTTTTATCTTTTTTTAAACTGCTTAACAATTCAGCTCGTAGATGCAAGAAATAATTTAACACTCTGCCATCTTATTTTTTGCGGGTTTTTTAATCCTAACAAAAAGATTATAGCACCAAATAAGCTGAGAATACACCCAAGCTTAAGACCGGGTGTTGAGTACTTTAATTCAATTTCATAATTTCCAGACTTTAAAGGTAAAGCACTAAAAGCAATATTTGCTCTAATCAATTCATGTTCTTTTCCGTTTACAAAAGCTTTCCAGCCTTTGCTGTAAGGAATTGAAAACACAACTATTTTATCTTCTTTTAAATTTATATTTCCTTTAATTTTATTGTTTTGCTCTTGAATGTTTTCTAAGTAATTTTCTTTTAAAGCATTTATTTTTTTTTCATAACTTTGACCTAAAACGACAGAAATTTCTTCTATTCCTTGCAATGAAACTTTGCCATTTGCATATTCTACTTTTATATCAATTTTTCCATTTTTAATATAACCTGTATTAACTACACAGTCTCTTTTGGCAAAGTTTAGAAGATATTTTGGATACGAAAATCTAATTGTTTTTTTTTCTCCAAAAAGAATTTCGCATTTGTTGCCACCTTCGTATTTAATATCATGAAACAAAATATAATTCTCATTATCTTCATTTTGGGCATCAAACAAGCGACTTTTGAAAGCAACTTTTAGCTCTTTTGTTTCCTTATTTGAAGCATAAGGAAATTTTACAGGACCAAATTTAACGGGCGTTTCGTATAGTTCAAAATTTTTTAATAAGTTGAAGTCACCATCTAAATGTTCTTCTAATACAACCGATTGCAACAAAACGTTTTGCTTTTGTATAGGTGATAATTTTTTAAAATCAACGCTATTTACATAGTTAGAATACGAATATCCAAAAGGTAAAGAAAAATTGTTTTGATAAATTTCGTATTTGCCGTCTAGACAATCGCCATCAAGTACTTTTTTATTATATCCGTAAGGTAAAAAAATTTTTTCATCTTTTTTTATAGCAAAGTATTTTACATTTGCTATCGCGTTAAGTGCTGCTCTTGAATCTAAACCCCAATAGCCAACATCTGATATTTTGCAATAAAGACCGAGTTCATCGTAAAATTCATTGATGTAAGGATTGGATAAACTGAAATAAAATTCTGTTCCTTTTACGTTTGCAATAAATGCTCTATTCCTTTCAGACTTTGAAAAAGTTTCAACCCTATAAAAAGATTTGTCATCTAATTTCTTAGATAGTTGAAATTCATTTTCGGTAAAAAGCTTAGTCGCTACTGAAGTTCCTAAAAAATTAGATTTTCCTTTCACGTCATTGCTTGAAAAAAATAAAAAAGAATTAAAAGCAACATTTGCTATAACTAAAAGTATGAGTATATTTTGCGTTATTTTTTTCTGCACTAAATCAGAAACAATTGCTACGCTTATCAAAGACACTAAAAAATTATAAGCAAACATCCACCTATTTGAAACATAAGAAAAAGCTGTGAAAGCATACCCAAAAAAAGGAATCAAAGCACAAATCGTAGCGGCAACAAATGCTATTTTTAATGTTTTAAATTTTTTACGCATAAATAAAACAATAACTGAAAACAAAACTATAAGCGGAAACCCTGAAGACTCCAAAGCATAAGGAATTTCGGATGTGTTTGAACGAGCAAAGATAAAATCAAAGAATGCATTTTTGTATAAATATAAATCATAAAGAATATCAGGCTTATTGGAAGCGTTAAAACGAGTGGAATCTAATAAGGCAATTAAATTTGGAACAAAAACAACGCATGCACAAAGAATTCCAACGAGATAAGACAAAAGTAGCTTTGAAACGATTAAAATTTTACATCGGCAGTTAAAAGTTTTTTCTATAAAATATAGCCTCATAAAAACATAAATAAGTGTCATAAAACTTAAAATATAAAAAAAATAAAAGTTTGAAATAAGTGATATAAAAACAATGAAAATAAAAAAAGATGATTTTTCACTGTTGAAAATTTTTTCTACACCAATAAGAAGTAACGGAAAATAGATTAAAGGGTTTAAAAATAAAGGAACTGCTATAAATATCAAAGAATACGCACTAAAAACATAAATAATAGCACCTATTAATACTGAAAAAGGACGGCATTTTGTTAAAGTTTGAGTTTTAAAACAATATAAAGAAAAAGCTAACCCAGCCAAATACAATTTTAAAAATATAAGAAAGCTATAGAGTTTTTCGCAATATTTAGCTGGAACAAAAAATGAAAAAATACTTAAAGGATCGCCTATAACATAATAATGCAAGGAAGTTAAAATGTCAGCACCGTACCCTATACAAAAATCATAAAGTGCAACAGAAAAGTTGCCAGATATGAAGTTAGCAAGCGTGGAACGCAAATATTTCCCATAATACACAAGTGAAGCATAATGCTGATACACTGCGTCTAAATTGGCGTAAATAAAAGTTTTATCGCTAAAAATCAGCCTGGCAAAAACAAGCGAGAATGTCAGAACAAACATAAACGTATAGATAAAAAAACAATAGCGTTTATCTTCTGGTCCATCTATACAAAATAATTTTTTTACTTTTTTCATAAGGTACTCGTAAAGAACTATTGTTAAGCATTTTCCTATAGATACACTGCTTTTTTGTTCCTATCATGTTGAATTCTACATTTTTTTACCATTATTTGCTTTGTTTTTTCAAAAAAGAATATTTTCAATAAAAACTACTTTAATTCCACCTTTTTAAAGGGGGTGCACAGCTAGCTGTGCGGGGGTTTTAAAATATACGGATTTAATTTTTTAAGTATTTTTGTATGTAAATGGTTAAGTTGTTAGGTTTTAAAACCCCCGCACTTTACAAGCGCACCCCCTTTAGAAAAGTGGGAATTAAGGGCTTGTGTTGTTTTTCGACCGGACCTGCAAGGAAAGGGAGAATTGACTGACAAAAAGGGGAATTAAGGGCTTGGACGGTGCTTTTAAAAATATGGAGCCAGTCAGCTTGTATAATTTACATTATGAGAAGTTTGCAGACGGTAAGGTAAAATGTATTCAAGATGAGCTGCTGTTTGAGTTGCCGAAAGGCTGGCAAATTGAAAAGCTAGGAAATGTATGCGATATTTCACGTGGTGGCTCTCCGCGCCCTATAAAAAGTTATTTAACTACTTCAAGCAACGGTATCAATTGGATAAAAATTGGAGATGCAAAACAAGGATGCAAATATATTACAGCAACTAAGGAAAAGATATTATCTTCCGCAATAAAGTATTCTCGTTATGTAAAAAGTGGAGATTTCTTATTAACAAATTCTATGAGTTTCGGACGTCCCTATATATTAAAAATAGATGGGTGTATCCATGACGGTTGGCTCGTAATTAGTCATATTGAACATGTTTTTGATTGCGATTTTCTATATTATGCATTAAATTCAGACATAGTTTACAGGCTGTTAACTTCTTTAGCCGTCGGCTCAACGGTTAAGAACTTAAAATCAGACACCGTAAAATCTATTTGCTTTCCAATCCCACCACTACCCGAACAAAAGCGGATAGTAAAAGCAATAGAGCAAGCCTTTGAAAAAATAACAGAAATAGAAACAAATAAAAAAGAATTAGAAGAGCTTGCGGATAAAGTCAAAGCAAAAAC
>JAITSO010000050.1 GCA_031287735.1 Elusimicrobiota bacterium
TCAACTTGAATAGACTTTTTTGAAAAGTTAGACATAATTTATTTCTCCAAAAATGTTTTTTGTATTTGACGCATTTTTAAAACTACAAATACTGTATTTATTATAACAAATTGCTTTCATAAACAACCTCTATTAACAATATGCTTTTTGGCTTTGGGATTTTTTATCAATAGCTTTGTAAAAATCGCAAATCCTAATAAGCTAAAAAGTATTCCCATTTTCAGACCCGGTGTCAAATACTTTAATTCTATTTCGTATTTTCCAGCTTTTAATGGCAATGCCATAAACATTATGTTTGCGTTTAGCAGTTTTCTCTCCTTACCATTGACAACAGCTTTCCATCCTTTGGAATAAGGTACAGAAAATAAAATTATCTTGTTTTCTGTTAAATTTATACGACACTTAATTTTGTTTATTTCCTCATGAACAACTTTGAGGCAATCTCTTTTCAAATCTCTGATTTGATCTTCAAAACGGTTGTCAATAGGTAGCGAAATTGTTTCTACGCCATCAATAGAGATGTTGTCTGTTTTGTCGCTTATAAGTTTTGTTGATATTTTGTTTTTATCATAATAGCTCATATTGAAAATGAAGTCCTGTTTTCCAATAATGCCTAGATATTTCGGAAAAGAATAAAGTATTTCTTTGTTTGCCTCTTTATCAACACTTACAAGAGCATACGTATCGCCAAAGTAAGACGTTCCATAGAACCTTGCATAAATTTCGCAATTTTTATTTTTTATTAGCGGGAAAGTTAAAACACTGTTGTTTTTGTGCGTTCCGGTACGATAGTCACGTTTAAAGATAAAAGTATTAGTGTTTGTTTCTCGAAAAATAGGTTTTTTTAATACGTTAAAATCTTCTGTCAGTTGGTTCTCTAAAACAGCAGCTTGCATAAAAACTTGCTGTTTTTGAATTGCAGATAACTTATTGAACTCTTCGTAAGTTATATAGCAAGAGTAAGAATAACCAAATGGCAAGGCAAAAGCATTTTTGTAAACAGAATAACTTTTTTTGTTGTAAGAGACAGCTGAGTTTATTTTGCTTTTGTAGCCATAAGGTAAAAATTTAGCATAAGTTGGATTGTTGGGGATAATAAAATATTTAACATTACTAATAGCTCCTAACATTGCTCTGCTGTCAAGTCCTGAAGACATAACAGTGCTTATTCGGTTCAATTCTAAATGCTCTATAAATCTTGAGACATATGGATTTGTAGAACTAAAGTAAAAAGTTGTTCCCTTAAACTTTGTAATCATAGAGTTGTTGATGCTTGCTGTATCCTCAAAAATACTTTCTACGCGAAAAAACGATTTGTCTTTTAGAAAAGGAACAGCTTGAAACTTGCTGTTATTTAAAACTGAAAAAGCCTCTTTGGACGTTAAAAAGTGATGCGTATGTCTATTTTTATTGAAAAAATAAAATGAGTTAAAAACTACATTTGCCACAACAAAAACGAAAATCCAAAATTTAATCTTTTTGCTAAAAACTGCATTTTCAATGACAACAGCGCTAATTAAAGATACCACAAAACTGTACGCAAACATCCACCTATTTGAAACATAAGAAAATGCTGTGAAAGCGTATCCACAAAAAGGAATAAATGCACATAAAGTGAGCAAAACAAAAATGCTTTTTAGTGCTTTGTACCTTGGGTGTTGCACAAACAGCACAATAATTGACATTAATGAAATTACAGGAAAGCCTGTCATTTCTAGTCCATATGGGATTGACAAAAGATTTGACGGAGGAGTTATAAAATTCAAAAAAGCATTTTTGTAAACGTCTGCATTGTATAAAGCATCAACAGGAATTTTAATGTTGAATCTGACAGATTGTAAAAGATTTATAAAATTTGGAATAAAGGTAACTGCGGCACAACATACGCCTACCACGTAATAAAAAATTAAATTAAAAACAACCCTTATTTTTATTGAATTGTAAAACGCTTGTGCTGTGGTCCATACAAATAGCATAGCTGTTAAAATATAAAAAAAATAAAAATTTGAAATAAGTGAGACAAAAACCATCATAATAAAAAAAATAGGTTTACTGTCAGCTAAAATTTTTTCTATCCCAATTAACAACAAAGGAAAATAAATCAAAGGATTTAAAAACAGAGGAACGTACATTAAAAGTAGTGTATATCCACTAAACACATAGCAAAATGATCCTGTTAACACAGGAAGTGCGTTTTCATTTTTGAAATGACTAGTTTTAAAGCAATAAAAAGAGAAAGCAATGCCTGCCAAATACAATCTTAAAACAAACAAAAAAACGTAAAGATAGCTGCAATATTTTGAAGGAACAAAAAATGATAGCAATGTTAAAGGATCACCTAAAACATAATAATTTAGAGTGGTTATAATGTCTGAACCGTACCCAATATTGAAATCATAAACAGGAATTGCAAAATTTCCAGATAAAAAACTAAAAAATATTGATCGTAAATATTTTCCATAGTACATTAAAAAAGGATAATGTTGGCTTAAAGCATCTCCCGGCAAAATGAAAGTTTTTTGATTTAATATATGCCAGAAAAAAAATAACGTTGCAGCTATCAAGAACAAAAAAGTGTATAAACGGAAGTAGTTGTTTTTAGAAGGATACAGCAAAAAGTGTGGAGTGTTTTTCAGATTCATAACGGTTTTTATGCTATCCCATTTGGTCTAAATTATCAAACGCTTCGTTTGCAGAAATTTTCACACAAGCTTAGTGGTTTTAAATTTTGCTTTGCAATTTACTAACCTAGCAAAAAATAACTAACAAAAAAATGTATTTTTTATTAAAATAGCTGCCAGACATATGCGGGGAAACACTTTGCAAATAAAATAAAAAATGAAAAAAACAAACACACCTTTAACTTTAGGCACCGAAAACGTAAAAAAACTCTTGTTACACTATTCAATTCCATCAATTATAGGAATGATGGCAATGTCTGTTTATAATATAACAGATAGCATTTTTATAGGTCACGGTGTTGGCCCATTAGCTTTGGCAGGTCTTGCCATAACTTTTCCTATTATGAACTTGGCAGCGGCGTTTGGTTCTTTTGTTGGTGTGGGCGGTGCGTCTTTGATGTCTTTAAGACTTGGACAAAAAGATTTTGCAGCATCTGAAGTTATTTTAGGAAATGTCATCACTTTAAATTTGCTTATTGGAATTTCATTTTCGTTAATAATTTTATCTTTTTTAGAACCTACACTTATTTTTTTTGGTGCAAGCGAGCGTATTCTTCCTTACGCAAAAGATTTTATGATCATAATTCTTTTAGGAAATGTTGCGACGCATTTGCATATGGGCCTTAACTCTCTAATACGTTCAGACGGGCAACCTAATAAAGCTATGCTGGCAACAATTGCGACAGTTTTTTTAAACTTAATGTTAAATCCTCTTTTTATTTTTAAATTCGGCTGGGGAATTATGGGAAGTGCACTTGCTACTATAATTGCACAAGTTATAGTGGTTCTTTGGGAAATTTATTTTTTTGCAAGTGGCAAATCTTTTGTCAAATTAAAAATGCACTCGCTCCGTTTAAATAAAGACATCATAAAAGGTATTTTTTCTATTGGTATTTCACCTTTCATTTTAAATGCAGGTTCTTGCATGATAGTTATTTTAGCCAATATGCAGTTTGAAACTTTCGGAGGCGATCTTGCTGTTGGTGCTTATGGGATAGTCAATAGAGTTTCTTTTCTTTTTGTAATGATAATTTTTGGGTTAAATCAGGGAATGCAGCCAATAGCGGGTTACAATTATGGAGCTGGTTTTTATTTGCGCGTAAAAGACGTTTTGAAAAAATCTATACTTGCAGCAGTATTGATAATGACTTTTGGTCTTATTCTTTGTACAAATTTCTCTCATTTTATTGCTTCGCTTTTTACAAGTGAGCAAAAACTTATAGATATAACTGTAAAAGGCTTAAGAATAGTTTTCCTATCATTTCCACTTGTTGGGTTTCAAATGGTTGCTTCAACATTTTTCCAAAGTATAGGTCAAAGTTTTAAAACTATTTTTCTCACGCTTTCTCGTCAATGGATTTTTCTTATTCCGTTAATTTTAATTTTGCCTCATTTTTACGCTATGACGGGAGTTTGGGTAAGTATGCCTATTGCCGATACAATATCTGGGTTTATGTCGATGTGTTTATTGTTTCACGGGACGAAAAAATTAAAAGAAAAAAGGTAATTTTTATGAACGGAAATTTTGCAATCACTATAGCCCGTCAATACGGAAGCGGCGGTTTTTTTATTGGAAGAGAAGTTGCAAAAATTTTACAAATTCAATTTTACGATAAAGAACTTCTAGAAATAGCTTCCAAAAAAAGTGGTATTGAAAAAGATTTTTTTGAACAATCAGACGAAATAACTAAAATTTCAGTTTCTGGAGTTTTTCAAGATGGAATTGCCGGAGCGTTTGGGTCAGATTACAATATTTCCCATTCAATGTTTGAGATACAAAGCAACATAATAAAAATTTTAGCAAGAAAAAGCAGTGCTGTTTTTGTAGGCAGAGCTGCCGATTACGTTTTAAGAAACAACCCAAACCTACTTACAGTTTTTGTTTGTGCCTCTATTGAAGACAGAAAACAAAGAGTTTCTTCAAAAGAAAATTTCGGTGAAAATAAAGCTACAAGCGTGATAGAAAAAACCGATAAGCAACGTTCGAGGTATTATAATTTTTATACTGGCAAACCTTGGAATTTGCCCAGTTCTTACCACATATGCGTCAACACTTCGTTTATAAATTTACATTTAGCAGCCAAGTTTATATCTGATGTTGCCAAAGAAAAATTCAATTTAGCAAAGTAGAGCAAACATACACATCGCCGTGTCAAACGTTATTGTTATTTGGGATGTTTGATGAATGTAATTTTAGTCAGAAAATAGTGTATAATCCTAAAAATTTTTCTATTTAAGGGAGAAACTGTGCTACCAGAGCAACTTGCAAGAAAAAAAATAGACACCATGTTAGCTGAAGCTGGGTGGGAAGTTGTTGACAGAGCTGATTACTCTTCGTCTGTGTCGGCTGTTGCGGTTAGAGAAGGACTGTTAAAAAACAATCAAGAGGCAGATTATCTTTTATTTATAGATAATAAAGTCATAGGCGTGCTTGAAGCAAAAAGCGAAGCGACAGCGTTGTCTGAAAAAGTAGAAGTTCAAGCAGAAAATTACACACACAGATTGCTTGATTGGTATCTGTTTTGGCAAAAACCACTGCCTTTTGTTTACTTATCTAATGGCAGGCAGTTGCTTTTTCGTGATACTCGCAATAAAAATTCAAAGTATGAACGTTTGAAAAAAATGCACTCTCCAAAAAATGTGGTGAGATTAGCAGGTATCGGAGATGATTTTTCCGGGCTGCCTTTTTTCCCGTATAAAAGTAATGAGTTAAGGAAATGTCAGTTTGAAGCGATTACGGCTTTGGAAAATAGTTTTCGCAAAGGTCAAAGAAGAGCTTTAATGGTTTTGGCCACAGGATCCGGGAAAACATTTACTGCCTGCATGGCAGCTTACAGGTTATTGTCGTATACCCCTACAAAACGCATTTTGTTTCTTGTAGATCGCAATAACCTTGGTAGACAGGCAGAGTCGGAATTCGGTTCGTTTAGATTGACTGAAACGAGAGATGTTTTTAGCTCTATTTTTGCTGTTGAAAGGTTAAAATCTAGAAATGTTCCTACAGATTCAGCTGTTGTAATCTCTACAATTCAGCGGTTATTTGCTCTGTTAACAAATCAGGAAATAGCAGATAACGACGATGAAGATAGTGAATTTGATTGTGTTGAAGATACTCCTCCGGTAGAGCTTACAGACAACGTAACGCTTGCAGCTGATTTTTTTGATTTAATCATTGTTGACGAGTGTCATAGAAGCATTTATAACCGTTGGCAGAAGGTTCTAACATATTTTTCTAATGCAAAAATAGTAGGGCTTACAGCAACACCAAGCCTTGAAACTGATGCTTTTTTTAACAATAACCGTATTATAAATTACACTTTAGAAAAATCTATTGCCGATAAAATAAATGTCAGCCCACGTGTTTTTCGTATAAAAACCAAGGTTTCGACTGAAGGCGGAGAGATAAAAAAAGGTCAACCTATAATCCAAATTGCAAGATATACAGGCGATAAAAAAAATATAATTGAAAAGTTGGATACAAGATATGATGCTGAAGCGGTAAACAGGAGCATTATCAACGAAGGACAAATTCGTTTAATATTGGAAGAATACAAAAAATCTATTTACACAAGCTTATATCCAGAGCGAGAGCCACACTTGATAGAATACACACCTAAAACTTTAATATTTGCTCAAAATGACCGACATGCCGACAATATTGTGCGAATTGCAAAAGAAGTTTTTTCAAACCAATCTGATGATTTTATTCAAAAGATCACATACACTTCACATGACAGTAATCAATTAATAAGAGATTTTCGTACAAGTAAAACTTTTCGTATTGCAGTTACGGTTACGCTTGTAGCAACAGGTATAGATATAAAACCTTTAGAAGTTGTCATGTTTATGCGCGATGTTTGCTTGGAGACTACTTACCTACAAATGAAAGGTCGTGGAGTTCGCATAATAGGTGACGTGGAACTGCGTAATGTTACGCCAAATGCCGTATCCAAAGACTATTTTTTTTTGGTGGACGCCGTCGGCGTAACAGAGAATGAAAAATTACATTTTATATCATCGGCAGGTGAAAAATTTTTATCTTTAGAAGATCTTTTAGAGCAAATAACACATGGGTACTTGCCTGACGAACACCTGCAACTATTAGGAAGCAAGCTTGCAAGAATAGATTTAAAAAGCACTGAAAAGCAGCGTGAGAAATTTAAGTCTATAGCCGGTGTTTCAATGCATGCTCTATCAACGTTTATTTTGTCCGTCTTAACAGACGATAGCTTTCCGAAATTTATAGAAAATGGCTCAAATACTGAACGTAAGAATTTAGTACTTCCTCTATCTTCTAAGCCCGAAGCCCGCAACAACTTGATTATTCTAAATGCTGGGTTTATAAAAGTTTTAAGACCCGGTGAAGATAGCAACGTTTATACAGGTTTTTCTGTTGAAGACGCCAAATCTACAACTCAAGCATTTGAAAAATACGTAAACGAACACAAAGACGAATTGGAGGCTTTGCGCATCATTTATAACAATAGTGGCGAACCTATCAAATATGCCATGCTCAATGATTTAAAAGAAAAATTGTTGTTATTAAGTGGTTGTTATGAGCCTAGTTATATATGGAACTCTTACGCTGCAGTTAATATGGGTAAAGTTTCAAAATTAGGAAGCAAGAAAGAAAAAGAGGCTCTTACAAATTTAATACAGCTTGTCAGATATGCTTTTAAAATTATCCCTGAATTAAAGCCTTTATATTCTCTATCTGAACAGCGTTTTGAATTGTGGTGTAGTCAAATTAAACAACCGTTAACAAGCAAGCAGAAAGAATTACTAAGGCAGCTTATAGATCACATCGTTAGTAATGGTAGTTACACAATTGAAGATTTAAAGCTTCAAGACTCTGTGAATTTTGCACAATTTGTGCAAAATTTTGGACGGCAAGGTACTGATGAAACTTTGTCATTTTTATCTCAATTTATTTTAAAGGCTTAAAAATGCAATCAAATAATGAATCTCTTACAAATAAAGTTCAGGCTCATACGAAAAAGATTTGGAATGTCGCAAATGTTTTATCTTCTGCTGGCATAGGTGCAAGTGATTATATTACACAGTTGACGTATATTTTATTTATGAAAATGGATGATGAGAGATTAGAACTAGGTTATAAAAGTTCTATCCCACAAGAATACGCTTGGAAAGAATTAAAAAAATTACAAGGTCCTGATTTATTATATCAATACGAAAAGACTCTTGAAGTCTTAAGCAATCAAGACGGCTTAATAGGAGCAATTTTCACAAAAGCACATAATAAAATATCACAACCAACTTATTTGCAAAAAGTAATTTCATTGATAGATCAAGAATCTTGGCTTTCAATGGGTTATGATTTGAAAGGTTCTATATATGAAAATATTTTAGAAAAAACCGGTCAAGATAAAAAAAGCGGTACAGGAGCATATTTTACTCCACGACCGCTCATTAACGCTATGGTAAAAGCAATAAATCCTCTTATTGAAGAAACAGTCTGTGACCCAGCTTGCGGCACTGGTGGGTTTTTGCTTTCCGCTTTTGAGCATATGAAAGTGCAAAGTGTGGATAAAAACAAAACAAAACGTCTTAAAACTGAAGCCTTAATCGGAAATGACAATGTTCCGTTTGTTGTTACGCTTGCCTCTATGAATTTATACCTTCATGATATTGGTGTTGATAAAAGTCCTATACAGTGTTGTGATTCTTTAGAAAAAGTTCCGGAGCGATTTCCAGATGTTGTACTTGCAAATCCTCCTTTTGGAGCACGGCCTGAAGGTGCGTCTAATATAGACTCAATGCGTGGTGATTTCTATGTAGGTACTAGAAATAATCAGTTAAACTTTTTACAGCATATAATGTTGATGCTTAAACAAAATGGACGGGCAGCGGTTGTCTTGCCAGACAATGTTTTATTCGAAGCCGGAGCTGGAGAAGTTATAAGAAAGAAACTCTTAAACGATTTTAATTTACATACAATTTTGAGATTGCCAACTGGTATATTTTATGCACAAGGCGTAAAAACAAATGTTTTATTCTTTAAAAAAGGCGAAAAGACAGAGGAAATTTGGTATTACGATTACAGGACTGACATCAAACATACTCTTAAAACAAACACTTTACAGCCACATCATTTGGATGACTTTATCAAGTGTTATGAAGACAGAAAAGAAACGTACTCAAAAGAAAACACAGCAGGCAGATGGCGCAAATATACATACAATGAAATAATCTCTAGAGACAAAACAAACCTAGATATAACTTGGATAAAAGCGGAAGATAAAACAGACGAATATACTCTCAAACAATTAATGGAAATGATAAAAGATAAAAGCAATAAAATATCAAAAGCGGCAAACGAATTATCAAAAATAATAGTTGGTATAAAAGAATAATGGATACAAAATTATTAAGGCAAAAAATACTTGATCTTGCTATCAAAGGTAAACTCGTCAAACAAAACCCTGCTGATGAACCCGCCTCAGTTTTGCTAGAAAAAATCAGAAAAGAAAAGCAAAAGTTAATAAAAGATGGAAAAATCAAAAAAGATAAAAACGAAAGTTTTATTTTTCGTGGTAGTGATAATTTACATTATGAGAAGTTTACGAACGGATTTGAAAATCCTAATAATTGGCAATTAACTACTTTAGGAGAACTGGTTTATATTATTAATGGAGTATCTTATAACAAAAACGACGTCAAAAATAATGGAATTCGAATATTGCGAGGAGGAAATATCCATAATGGACAAATATTATTATTAGATAATGATGTATTTTTGCCTGCTCAATATTTTGATAATGATAAAACTGTAAAAAAGAATGATATTATTATTGTCGCATCTACGGGCAGTATGGAAGTTATAGGGAAACCCGGATTTGCTGTTAGTAATATGAAAAACATTCAAATAGGTGCATTCTTACGAATAGTTCGTCCTATTAATCAAGAGATTGCTTCATATTGTAAAGTGATTTTCCAAAGTAATGTTTATAGAAGACATATAAGACGGCTTGTAAAGGGAACCAATATTAACAATATTAGATCAAATTATATTACCGATTTGATATTTCCTTTGCCGCCACTACCCGAACAAAAGCGGATAGTAAAAGCAATAGAGCAAGCCTTTGAAAAAATAACAGAAATAGAAACAAATAAAAAAGAATTAGAAGAGCTTGCGGATAAAGTCAAAGCAAAAAC
>JAITSO010000028.1 GCA_031287735.1 Elusimicrobiota bacterium
TAAGTATCTACTTATCTACTATTTTAGAAAGCGAAGAACCTTTGACTTTAAATGAAATTTTAAGGAGATTGTTTAATGCCACAAGAGAAAAAAGATAGAGTTAAGCTTTTGAGGAGGTCACTTTGATGTATTCGCTCAACACAATAACCCAATATGGTTTTTGCTATTTAAAAAGCTTCGCCTATAAAATTTTCCCAGCGGCATTTTTCTACTTCTGCATTTTTTTGAGCGTCAAGGAAGTTTTTTTGAGCTGATATGTAGTCATTTTCTATAGAATACCAATCATAATAAGTGGAAAGTCCATTGACGTATTTTCGTTCAGAAATTTCTGATTGCAACTCAGAGGCTTTCAAATATTGCGATATTACTGCAACTATTTCGTAAGCGTCTTGCAAACTATTATAATTTTCGATTGCACAAGACTTTAAAGAATTTACAGTGTTTTTTAGGTTTTCTAAAGAAATTTTTAATAGGTTTGATGCTATTTGAAACTCGGCGTATCTGGCAGTTCCGTTAAAAATAGAATATGTGGACGTTAAACTTATGTTCCAATTCTCTTCACCTTGAAAAAAAGAATTGCTGTCTTTTCCCCAACTGCCTGATAATTTTACAGATGGTACGTAAGCACTTTTTGTTTTCGCTTTTTGAGACTGGTAACTTTCTACTTCGCAAACTGCACTAATAAACTCTGGCGTTCTTTCTATGATGGAAAGCTCTAAATTATTAGTTTTATTGTCAGAAAAAAACATACGTTCTTTTGTTTCTATAATAGTGTCTACATCGCTTCTACCGAGTGTTTTAAGTAAAGCAGCACAGGCAGTTTTTACGTACCTTTTAGCTTTTTGCAAATCATATTCTGCCATAGCAACATCCGCTTCTACTCTTTTTAAAGAACCTAAATCAGCATTGCCGGAATTATATTTAAGTTTAACCATGTTGTTATTTTCAATGCGTCTGTCTCTGATTTTTTCCAAAAGTTCGACAGTCTGGTATGCCCATTTGAGATTTATATAATTAACTTTTGCCTCGAAAGCGGCATTGGAAACAGTTCTGTCAAATTTGCTTTGGGCGACCTTAATTTCTGCAAATTTTTCTTTTAAATCATTATAGGAATAGAAGCCTGAAAAAATGGAGAGAGCTGATGTTAATCCGTAGGAATGTTTTTCTACAACATCATAGTTTTGCAATTGGCTTTGCTGAGCTTGGATGGCAAAATCTACATTAGGTAAAAATGCACTAATCGATGTTTTGTAGGCTTGTTTTGCGTTTTCTAATTGTAGTTTTGCAGCTATAACATTTGGATTGCTTTGCAGTGTGTTTTCTTTAATTGTCTTCAAATCGATAAATTCCGCTGAAGAATAATTTGCAAATGAAGTTATTGCACAGAATAAAGCACAAAAAAATTTCATTTAAAAACCTCTATTTCAGAAATTATTCCCATTCAATAGTAGCTGGCGGTTTGTTGGAAATATCATAAACTACTCTGTTTACGCCTTTGACTTCATTTATAACTCTTGATGAAATTTTCCCAAGTAGCTCATACGGAAGTTCTACCCAGTTAGCCGTCATGGCATCTTGCGAATTAACGGCTCTTAAAACTATTGCATACTCATAAGATCTTGCGTCACCCATAATACCTACTGTTTTAACCGGCAAAATGACGGCAAAAGATTGCCAAATTTTTGTGTAAAGACCTGATTGCTTGATTTCTTGAGTTACAATATCATCGGCAGCTTTTAAAATTTCTAACTTTTCAGAAGTCACTTCGCCTAAAGTTCTCACGGCGAGCCCGGGACCTGGGAAAGGTTGGCGGTCTATAATTTCATTTGGAAGACCAAGTTCTTTTCCCAAAATTCTAACTTCATCTTTGAATAAAAACTTTAAAGGCTCCACAAGTTTTAATTTCATTTTTTCAGGAAGTCCACCAACATTGTGATGGCTTTTTATAGGAGATTTTTCACCTTTTATAGAGATGCTTTCTATAACATCAGGGTAAATTGTTCCTTGCAAAAGATATTTAATGCCTTTTATTTTTTTAGCTTCTCTATCAAAAACTTCTATAAATGTATGCCCGATGATTTTCCTTTTTTTCTCAGGGTCAACAATGCCTTTTAATTTTTTTAAAAACATTTTTTTTGCATCAACCATGATTAAATTTTCCTTAAAAAACTTACCAAAAATTTTTGCAACTCTTTGAGTTTCTCCAAGTTTTTGAAGACCATGGTCTACATAAACACAAAATAAATTTTTGCCTATCGCCTTATGAAGCATCAAAGCCGCCACTGAAGAATCTACGCCGCCAGAAAGCGCACATAATACTTTATCGCCTGCAACTTGAGCTTTGATTTTCTTTGCTTCATCAACAATATAATGTTTCATTGTCCAATCGCATTTAGAATTGCATATATTAAAAATGAAGTTTTGTATTATTTTCCTGCCGTGTATGGAATGATTTACTTCAGGGTGGAACTGCACTCCATAGATTTTTTTCTTTGAATTTTCAATTGCTCCATAAGGCGAATTTTGCGACTTTGCAGTTGTCTGGAAACCTATTGGTAGTTTTGTCAATTTATCGCCATGACTCATCCATAAAATTTCTGTAGAATCAAGATTTTTGAATAACTCCGATTTGTTTTTGATGTTAACTTTTGCAACGCCAAATTCTCTGTGTTTTGAAGATGCTATTTTGCCGCCAAAATTTTGAGCTATCAACTGCATTCCATAACAAATTCCAAGTATAGGAAGTCCAAGCTGCCAAATTCTAATGTCTGCGAAAGGCGCATTTTTAGAATAAACACTTGCATAACCGCCGGAAAGAATAATGCCATTTATGCTCTCTAAATTTGGAATTTCGCTTACAGATTTATTTCCCGGATAAATCTCACAATAAACTTTTTCTTCTCTAATTCGTCTTGCAATAAGTTGTGTGTATTGAGAACCAAAATCCAAAATTAAAATCATAATAATTACCCTATTAAAACTAAAAAATTAGATTTTGCACATCGTAAGTAAATTTATATTTTTGGTATGAGTTTAAAGGATGTTTTTTGTACCAAATTAATTGACCATCTTGACTGTGTCTTTAGAAAAGCAGCTTAATAAACCCATCTTTTTTTAACAGCCAGCTTCTTGCTGCTACGTTGTTAGATTTTGGTTGCTTTTAGCTTCGATATTTGGGTTATTAGGTAAAGCTTTTTTGGTTTTGGCGTTACGTTTTTTTGCATTTTTTTTAATACTTTTACGAGCACTTGCCTTTTTTATTTTGCTATTTTTGTTTTTTTTATTATTCAAATTTGAACGTTTTTTGGTTTTATTTGTTCCACGGTATGTCTTTTTTTTAATACTTTTAGGTGTTTCGTCAGGTTGGCTGTTTTCCATAACTAAAAAAGAACGTAATGATTTTAGTTTATTGGCTTCTTCTTCAGTTTTTGACATATCTTTTGTTTTACCGTTACCGTCTGCTGAATATGAGTAATCGCTATTATCGGTTGTTCCATAATATTCGCTTTTATCATCGATATACTGGTTTTCGTTATTTTGGTTTTCCATAAACGAAAAAGAACGCAATGACTTTAATTTGTTAGCCTCTTTTTCAGCTTTTAATGCTTTTTGCTTTGCATTCGGTTTATTCTTTTCGGACTTTATTATTTCTTCTAACGTTTGTTTGCCCATATCTTTTTCGGCTTTTCTTATCTTTTCTTCTTCTTTTTCTCTTTGGTTTCTATTATATTCTGTTTCCGTCATTCTTTGCTTTTTTGCTTTTGCCTCTTCTTTTAGTGATTGTTTTGCCATCTTTTTTTCAGCTTTTCTTATTTTTTCTTCTTCTTTTTTTCTCTGGCGTTCATTTTCTTCAACTTCCATTATTCTTTGCTTTCTTGCTTTTGCTTCGTCTTTTACTATTTGCTCTGCCATCTTTTTTTCGGCTTTTCTTATTTTTTCTTCCTTTTTTCTTCTTTGCTCTTCACTTTCTTTTGCTTCAAGGCTAAATTCTTTTGACTCTTTAGAGTTCTCAAATTTTTCTGCTTCAATATCATCGTAGCCATCATCTAAAACATTGTTGGTTTTTGCAGTGTTACGCATTCGTTCTTGGTTGTTTTTATCATTATCTTCTAACGTATTTTGAATCATTTGTTGAATCTCTATAAGAGTGGTTTTATCATCTGAACTGTTAGCGTGATTTTTGTTACTTAGTTTACGAATTTTCTTCAGTTGTTCCGAATAGTTATCAGGTTTTTTTGCTAAATCTTTTCCTTCGTTGTCGTAATCTACGACTGTGTTTTCGTCTAGGTATGCTTCTGTTGTTTTTTTGGTTCTTTTGCTGCTAATCTTGTTTTTTATTGGTTTTTGTTCCATTTCAATTTCATCCAAATAGACGTCTTCGTCAGTTCTTTCCATCATAGACTCATCTACTTGGTATGTATTAAGATTTTTTTTATTAGAGGTTTGCGTTTTGTTGTTCTTTTTTGATTTGCCAGGCATTCTTTTATTTAGCTTGCGTTCCTCCTCAATTTGTTCCAAAAAAAAAGCTTCGTCAGCTATTCTCATCAACTCGCTTAACTCATCATCGTCAAAAACATCTGCAAACAGCGGAGTGAAATAATTGCTCACCGGCACGCTGAGAAGCAATGCTATAACAAAAACAACAATGAATTTTAATTTAATAAAAAAAATGTTCATTCAGAGATGCAAATCCTTTTGCAACAAGTTTAATTGCTGCATGCGTACCACCTAAGCACACAGTGCAAGACAAATGCTAACCCAATACGTTTTTTTTATTTATTTCCATCATTATAGCTGGTATAATTTCATACATGTCGACTTGCAATGCGTAAGTTGCTCTTTGCATCATAGGACAATCCGGATCTTTGTTTATGGCTACTATAATGTCTGGATTACCAATTCCTATGGTATGGTGAATTTGTCCTGAAATTGCACATGCAATGTAAATTTTTGGAGAGATACTTTTTCCGGTTTGTCCTATTTGGTAAGAATGTGGGATTAGTCCGCAATCTACCGGAGGTCTTGAAGCACCAACTTTAGCACCAATTAAAGCTGCAAATTCCTTTAATAATTCAAATCCTTTTGCTGTTCCCACGCCTCTGCCGCCTGCCACTACAATTTCAGCATCTGAAATGTCTGTTTCTATTATTTCAGATTTTACAAACTTTACGAACTTCGCCCTGTTTAATATATTTTCATAGTTTGCAGTGCATTCTATGATTTCACCTTTTCTATTCTCGACAATTACGGCTGGTTTAAAAATATTAGACTTTACTGTCGATATTTGGGGCCGATGTTGGGGAGTAATTATATTTACCATTAATGTTTTGCCAAAAGCCGGTCTGATTTGTTTTAAATTTTTAGTAGTTTCATCAACTTCTAAAGAACTGACATGAGCAGTAAGCCCAGTATTTAATTTAGCTGCAAGTTGAGGTGCAAAAGAGCAACCAGTATAAGTAGCTCCTATTAGAAAAATTTCTGGTTTTTGTTTTTCCACAAGTTCACTTAAAATATTAGTGTAAATATCTTGTTGGAAATTTTCTAAAACTGCATTATCGTAAACATAAACTTTATCGCAACCTCTGCTTATTAATTCTTGTGACTTGTTTTTGATATTTTTTCCTAAAACAACCGCACTCAAATCTGCACTGAGCTTATCGGCAAGTTGTCGACCAATATTTAATAATTCGTAAGAAATTTTTTCTATGTTGCTGTTTTTTTGTTCTGCAAAAATTAAAACACCTTTATATAATTTTTTGTCCATTTTGCATCCTTATATAATTCCTGCTGCCGATAATTTTTCAACTAAAGATTTTGCCATTGATTTTGCATCGCCGGTTAGTTTTTCACAAGAAACTGGATGAGCGTTACCGGCAGAAAACATATTTGCAACTCTTGTCGGAGAACCTGTTAAACCTGTTCTATTTTCGTCGGCGTTTATTGCACTAATGTCAAGAGTTTTAATTTCTGCTTTTTTTGCGTTCATTTTTCCTTTTAAAGAAGCGATGCGCGGAATATTAATATCTTTTGTTACAGATATTAAAACTGGTAAAGTGCTTTCAATAACGGCATACCCATTTTCAAAAACTCTTTCGAGCTTTATAGCAGAACTATCTATAGAATCTATTTTGTTGACAAAAGGAACACAGGCAACATTTAAAAAATGTGCTAAAGCCGGTGCCACTTGGCTTGTTTCTCCATCAGAACTTTCTTTCCCACAAATTATAATGTTAGCACTGCATATAGTTTTGATTCCTTGCGATAGTGTGTAAGCAGTTGCCAAAACATCGGCACCGCCAAAAGCTTTATCGCTCAACAAAAATCCTTCGTCTGCTCCTCTTGAAATAGCTTCCCTTAAAATGGATTGTGCACTTGGAGGTCCCATAGTAACAGCTATTACTTTTGCCGGTAACTTTTCCTTAAGTCTAACAGCTTCTTCTATCGCGTATTCGTCGCAATGATTTAAAACTGCTTCTACCCCGTCTCTTTTAATTTTTCCGGTTTGTTCATCTAATTGAATATTATCTGATTTTGGAACTTGTTTTATACAAACTACTATATTCATTTATTTATTCCTTGCTGCAGATTCTTTTATGAGATTAAGAGCAATCTCATTTTTTTGGATTTGACTTGTTCCTTCATAGAGTGTAGTTATTTTTGCATCTCTCATCATTTTTTCCACTGGATAATCTTTACAATATCCGTATCCACCCAAAACTTGAACAGCATTTGTCGTCACTCTCATTGCAACTTCTGAACAATAATACTTTGACATAGCGGATTCTTTGCTTGTGCGTTTGGATTTTCCTGAATCTATCATTCTTGTGCAAGAATAAAGCAAAGCTCTTGCCGCTTCAACTTCCGTAGCCATATCTGCTAAAATGTGCTGAATTCCTTGAAATGAAGATATAGGTTGATTGAATTGAACTCTTTTTCTTGCATAAATTACAGCTTCTTCAAGAGCACCAGCAGCAATACCTAAAGCTTGTGCAGCAACACCCGGACGCGATTTATCTAAAGTAGCTTGAACTACCAGCAATCCATGTCCTTCTTTTCCAAGCAGTTGATCTTTATGGATTTTACAATTATTGAAAATCAATTCTCTTGTGGCAGATGCCCTTATTCCCATTTTGCTTTCTTTTTTTCCAAATTCAAAACCGGGAGTTCCTTTTTCTATTATAAAACCTGAAATTCCTCTTGCACCTTTGTCGGGATTTGTTTTCGCAAAAACTGTGTAAACCTGTGCCTCTCCACCGTTTGTTATAAAATGCTTTGTCCCATTTAAAATATAATAATCTCCGTCTTTTATGGCGGTTGTCATTATTGCTGTAGCATCAGAACCAGCCGAAGCTTCTGTTAAACCAAAAGCTGCAAGATGTTTACCTGAAGCAATGTTTGGAAGATATTTTTTCTTTTGTTCTTCAGTTCCGGCGATAAGAATCGGCAAAGCACCAAGTGCAGTTGAGGCAAGTGCAAGGGCAATTCCGCCATCAACTTTGCAGAGTTCTTCTACAACAAGAACAAGACCCATAATTCCTTTCCCAAATCCTCCATAGCTTTCAGGTATATAAACTCCGCATAAATCTGCTTGTGCAAATTCTTTAACAATATTCCAAGGAAAAATTTCTTCTTCGTCATATTGTCTACGGATAGGTTTTATTTTTTCTGCAGCTATAGTCCTTGCTGTTTCTACCATCATCAATTCTTCTTCTGACAGCATATAATCCATCGACATAGAGTTTTCTCCTTAGAAAAATTCAAAGTTAATGACAAAAAATTTCACATAATAGTGTGTAACCGACCGAAATTATACTTTATTGACATTCATATTGTCAAAATAACTTTAAAAACCTAAAGCTGAGTCAATTTGAAATATTTTTTACTTTGTTTAGGATAGTTTTATGGAAATAACAGAAACGTAATTTTGTTATTTTTGCATTAAATCTACAGTTCTTTTTAAATTGTGGGCAAGTTTTTGTGTTTTGAAGTAGTTGTGGCATATCAAGTGCATACTCGGATTGTGATTGTGGGTAGGAACGGTTTTGTGGATAATAATATTGGGAAATTTGAAAAAATTACTAATTTGTTATAGAAGTTGCAGAAACTGGCAGAGTAAATTTAAAAACCGAACCTTTACCAAAAATACTTTCTGCTTTAATAGTTCCTTTATGTATTTTGACTAGCTCGTAAACTATAGAAAGACCAAGACCTGTGCCTTTAGGTCTGTTAAATTTTCCTTCTTTTATTTGGTAGAATTTATCAAATATTTTGTTTAGGTTGTTTTTATCTATTCCTATCCCATTATCGGAGATTGAAATTTCAACATAGTTATTCTTATCTACAACAATTGTCTTTGCGAAAATTTTAATTTCAGCTCCGACATCTGTAAACTTAAAAGCATTTCCTAAAAGATTTTGGATGATTTGCTTAATTTTTTCTTTATCGGCTTGAACAAACGACACGTCGGAATCAATTTTACAGATAAGCTTCTTTTTTTGAATAGTGGCAAGTGGTCTAAAAAAATCTACAAGCTCTTTGATGGTTTCTTCAATTTTGATAGACACTATTTCAACGTCAAATTTTCCAGCTTTGATTTTTGATATGTCTAATATATTATTAATGAATCCTGTTAACCTTTGTGTTGCGTCTTTGATAATGTTTAACCCTTTCTTTTGCTGAGCTGTCAAGAGCTTGCTATCATTAGATTCTAAAAGCAAGTTGCAATATCCATCTATTGCTGACAAAGGAGTTCTTAGTTCATGAGAAACATTAGACACAAAATCATCTTTTAAAGAATCTATTTCCTGAAGCTTATCTATCATCACATTAAAAGTATTCGCGAGTTTGCCAACTTCATCATGGCATATTATTTTTGTTTTTATGTATTTACCACTCTCTATTATCTTATCCAAGGTTTTCATTAAAACTGTTATAGGTTCGCTTATCCAATTAGCTATAAAGTCAATACATAAAATGCTAAAAATTATACTAACGACAACAATAACGCTAATGCTTTTAGCAAGCATCAAAATATCTTTATCAGTTTGTTTGTGTATGTAATCTTGCGAAAATCCTACTATTAGAGAACCCATATATTTGTCTTGCCACATCAGTGGTGCTGAATGTTCGTAAATATTAGTGCCAACTGCAGACAGATAATTTGTTTCTTGAACTTCAAACACAAATCTGCTTCGTGCTAAAAAAACATCATTATTAGCAGTATCGCTAAAAAATGATACTTCTTTATATCCGCTAACCAAAAAAACGTAAACGATATCATATTTTCTCATATCAATCATAGAATTTATGATAAGATTTACTTGTTCTTCATCATGAGACTTGATGCTTATTTTACAAGTATCCAAAAAAACTGAAAAAAAAGCATTTCTGTTCTCTTGAAATTGAACTACAGAATTTTGTTTTTGCACTGAAAGTATTGAAATGGTTGCAAAAGTTATAACTACAAGCAAAGAACACAAAAACGCAATAGCGAACTTATATCTCAAACTCATAAACTATCCATATTTTGTGTGTACAAAATAAAAACGAGGTGCAGAAAACATCCGCACCTCGTTTTTGAAAATGTAATACCTATTCTTTAGTATCAAGATCAATCACAACTGCTGCCCCGAGCCTATCAGAGACAAAATTGTAAATCCAAGCTACAAGAATTGATCCTACGACCATAAGGGCAGTGTAAATGACAAGAAAAATCACCCACGCCATAACTTTCTGAAGGATCGTAAGACTTACTGCGACTTCAGTTGGAAACAAAAAAAACGTGAACAAACCAATGATTGCCCCTACTATTGAAAAAACAATAGGGAAAATTTTGAGAAGCGAATAAACCTGAATCTGCTTTACTGAATACGCTGACATTCTAACCCTCCAAATCTAGAATTGCTTGTGACTACCGCATCCTACCGACTCGTACTGTAGCACACTATGCAATATTTGTCAAATTTACATCTATGAATGCAGCACAGATACGATGACTTAACAATGTTTCTGCACGATAGCTGCTATCGCTAAAACAAAACTGTAGACGTCAATTTGTTATAGCATTATTTTTTCCAAACTATATGCCCATTTATATTGTGTTTTTCGTAAATACTCAATATGTCTGCTACAAAATGCAATAATTCTTTATTATTTTCTTTTTTTGCAAGCTCATATAGACGAATATACATTCTTTTCCCCGTTTCTGTCTGCTTTAAATTCTTTTTTATAAAATTATGTTGAGAACATAATGTTTGCCCATTTTCCATCGTAGTGTCGCCGCCTAAATCTTTTGGTTTAATATGGTCAACATGTAATTCCATGCCTTCTTTTTTCCCGCGTCCACATATAACACATTTATAATTGTCTCTTTTTAAAATTTCTTCCTTCTGCTTTTGCGTAAAATCTTTTAACTTTTTAGTAATTGCTTTTTTAGGATCATATTTATAAATTCCTGTAGCAACTTTTATTAAAAACCCATATTGATGAAGTTTTCTTATTGCTCTGTCAGGATCTCTAAAAACCTCACCGGTCAGTCTTTTATATTCCTGAGTTAGATAATCTACTACTTCAGGATGTTTTATCGCTCTGTTTGGATTATTGATAAAAAACTTTTTAACTAATTCTTCTTGAGAAATTTTAGCCATTTTTTGCCTCTTGAAAGTTAAACGTATTTAGCTCATGCAAAATTCTTCTCTTTGCAAGTTCACAATATTGATTGTCTATATCTAACCCAATGCCTATACGTTTATTTAAAGCAGCAACTAGTGCAGTTGTTCCGCTTCCGCTAAAAGGATCAAAAACTATGTCGCCTATATAACTAAAAAGTTTAATTACTCTATACGGCAGTTCTTTTGGAAAAGGCGCCGGATGTCCAATTCTCTTTTTACTTTCTCCATTAAATGTCCAAAGTCCATTAGTCCAGTCCATAAAATCTTTTTTTGAAATATCCGATATTTTACTACCATCTATTTTTTTCCAACATTCTTTGTATAAAACAAGTATTAATTCTACAGGTGCAATAACATATGGAGCAGATGCCGACATAAAAGAACCCCATGCTGTCCGTCTTGAAATATTGCCTTCATTCCAAACAATTGTAGAATGATATTTCCAACCAACTTTTTGAGCAATAGCGGTAATATCTGCGCCAACACTTTTTTGTCCGCCTTTGTTTTTATCCAAAGGAATATTTAGCAATAATCTGCCGCTATTTTTAGACCATTTATAACAATTTAAAAGCCATTTGTGTGTAAATTTCAAATAATCATCATAAGTCAACACATCATTGTTAGAATTATACTCTATGCCTACGTTGTAGGGTGGAGAAGTTACTATTAAATCACAGAATTCTTTTAAAAAACTGCTTGAATTTAAAACATCGCCTTTGTAAAGGTAGGCATTATTAAAAGAAAAAAATGGTTTTAATGATTTTGTTTTAGCAGTGCTATCAGTGATTAGATTTTTTGTAAAAGAATTGTTAAAATGAAGTTTCTTTATTTTTGATTGTCTATATTTTGTGGGTTTATGATTTTTCATAGCTATTTGCCAGCCTTTACCTTAACGAATAACGCAGTATACAAAATCGTTGCTTTTTGGATCTTATGATTATAGGATAAGCTGTTAGCTTAAATACAAAACAATTATTTTTTCAGCTTGCATGCACTACTTTTTAAAAACTAAAGACCTTCAAACGACAGCTGACCGTCTTTTTTTAAAACCCAACTGTCTTTTCCAACACGGCTGGCAATGTCTTCTAATACATTTAGAATCGTTTGTTTTTCTGGCGCCGTTCCGTTCTTAAGCAGCGGCAAAATATTTAAAACTATCTCATCAAATTTTGCAGTTTTCTTTTCCCGCTCCATTTTGCGCAAATAACTGATTAAATAGTATTTTATTCTCAGCTTCACGTCTATATGGGCTGTAAATTTTTTGTTTGTTTTTATAGTATAAATTTTAAGCTTTTCGTCATAATCAAAATTTTCCATCAATAGAGGTGTTAAATCTGAATACTCTTTTCTTAGCAAATCTAAAAATCCTAATTCTAATCCTTTAATTATCAACTCATCGTTTATTTGTTCCAGCGTTGCACCATTGTTTTTTGCAATAATTCCTTCTATTGTCTGCACTACTATATCTGTTGTTTTCATTCCTAA
>JAITSO010000042.1 GCA_031287735.1 Elusimicrobiota bacterium
AATCTGAAACGATTAAAAAATAAGAGGCAAAATTCATTCTATTAATGACAGAAAGTTCCATATTCAGACGGTCTATATGTTCCCGCGTTATATTTAAATAACGTTTTTTTAAACCTTCATTGCAAAGTTTTTCAAGATATTGTGAATCAGAATTATATTCTTTTGGAACAGGAAATTTAGGCAAGTGTAAAACGTCTTGTGGAATTTCTAAATTGACTTTTTCAGCAATTTCTAAAGTGCTTTTTATAGATTGTGGTGCAAAAGAAAAAGTTGCTATCATTTCTTCAGGACTTCTGTAGAAAAAAAGATCACTTTCAAAACGCATTCTTTTTGTGTCGTTTACAGATTTTCCAGTTCCAATACAAAGCAAAATATCGTGGTATTTTGCATCCTCTTTTTTTAAAAAGTGACAATCATTTGTAGCAACAAGTGCAACATCAATTTTCTTTGCCAATTCTAAAAACTTTGGCAGTATTTTTTGCTGATTGAGAATTCCGTTATCCATAATTTCTATGTAATAATTTTCTCTCCCAAAAATTTCTTTTTGAAACTCTGCTGCTTTTAAAGCGTATTCAAAATTGTCAACAAGAAGGCTTGCGGCAACTTCTCCTGAAAGACAACCAGAAAGTGCGATAATTCCCTTTGAATATTTTTGCAAAATTTCTTTGTCTACTCGCGGTTTAGAATAAAACCCTTCAGTAAACCCTAAACTCACTAAATTCATCAAATTTTGATAGCCTTCAAAGTCTCTTGCAAGCAAAGTTAGGTGGTAATATTGCTTTCCATGGATAGTTTGTAGTTGTGGGGTTTTGTCAAAACGTGATTTAGGAGCGACATAAACTTCACAACCAATAATGGGTTTTATTCCGCTATCTCTTGCTGCCCAGTAAAACTCCAAAGCACCGTACATATTTCCATGATCTGTAATTGCAAGCGCCGGCATTTTATATTCTTTTGCTATTAAGTTGAAAAGTTCTGCTGGTTTGCCCTTATCATCAACAAGTCGGCAAGCTCCATCGAGAAGCGAATATTCCGTGTGATTGTGCAAGTGGACAAATTCCGATTTTGACATAAAACTTCCTCCTAAAAACCAAATTCAAATAAAATAAGCTACACAAAACGTACAAATTTACTAAAAAGTAAAAAAAGAAATTTAGACAGCAAAAACAAACAGTCAGTATTTATTTAACAAAAAATATACAAAGTAGAGTAATTTTTAAGCAATGCACAACTTTAAAAATCATATATTGTACTCAGGTAGTTGTTTTCTGGCAGCTATGTGAAGTTTTTCTAGAATTTGTTTTCTTATCAAGAGGAATTCATTGTCATTTCTATCTCTATTGTGAGGAATAGATACATTTATTATTTCACTGATTTTTCCAGGACGCGGCGTCATAATTACTATTCTGTCGCTTAAAATTATAGCTTCATCAACATCGTGTGTCACAAGAGCTATAGTGATGTGCGTTTTTTCCCAAATGTTTAAAATCATATTTTGCAAATCTATGCGCGTAAAAGCATCAAGTGCACCTAAAGGTTCATCCATAAGCAAAATTTTTGGTTCATTTATTAAAGCTCTTGCGATTGCAACTCTTTGAGCCATTCCACCAGAAACTTCATGCGGATAAGATTTTTCAAAACCATCCAAAGAAATCATTGAAATATATTTTTCTACTTCATCTTTTTTTTCTCCATAAACTTTACGTGCTCTTAAGCCAACAGCTATATTTTCTTCAATGGTTTTCCAAGGGAAAAGTGCAGCTTGCTGAAACACAAAACCAACTTCACAAGATGGAGCTGTGATTTTTTCCCCTTCAATGAAAAGTCCACCATCATAGTGCTGACTATCTAACCCTGAAATAAGTCTTAATAAAGTGGTCTTTCCACAACCAGAAGCACCTATAAAAGAAATAAATTCTCCTTTTTTTATTTGCAAAGAAACATCTTTTAAAGCTTCTACTTTATTGCCTTCTGTGTCGTAATAAACTTTTGAAACATTTTTAACATCCACCAAAATTTCATTTTTTTTATCCATTTAATATTGCTCCTTTTAGCTTTTCCTATTTTAACAAATTGCCATTTATGATATCTATAGAAAAAGCAAAATAAACTTTTCGGTATGTAAAGTTTTAAAGATTAGTCGATCATTCTAATTTATAGACAAAAAAACAAGAGTGCCCAAAAAATGGGTACTCTTCTAGTACACAACGTCTGTTTGCAGTCACCGTAATGAGGTAACTGCTAACTTTAAAAATACTTGATTAGCTTTAATTGAATGACTTATATAGACTTCTTAACTTTATTAGACTTAATGCACGATGTACAAACATATCTACGCTTCTTGTTTCCATTAATATCTATACTTAATCTTTGCAGATTGGGTCTAAAAAGTCTTTTTGTGGCTTTGTTAGAATGACTGACAGTATTTCCCGAAGAAGCACCTTTTCCGCAAATCACGCACTTGTAAGACATTTTTTGCTACCTCCAATGGTTGATAACTACCGACGATTGTACATTTAAAAATTTTTGTAGTCAAAAACACGTTTTGAAAAACACGTAGCTGCTCTTTTAGTGTTTTAAGGACTCAAGAAAAAAACTTTAATAATTTGCCAAGTGTTTCCCGCATATTTTTCCTGCTAACAATAATATCCACCATACCATGTTTTTCTAAAAATTCGGCTGATTGAAAACCTTCCGGTAACTGGTGTTTTAGAGTTTGCTCTATAACTCTGGGACCTGCAAAGCCTATTAGTGCTTTTGGTTCGGCAATGTTTATGTCTCCAAGCATTGCAAAACTTGCTGCAACGCCACCTGTTGTCGGGTCTGTTAAAACTGAAATATAAGGCAATTCTTTTTCTGATAGTTTTGCAAGAGCTGCAGACGTCTTACCCATTTGCATAAGAGATACTATTCCTTCCTGCATTCTTGCACCTCCGCTTGCACAAAAAACAATAAGAGCTATATTGAGCTTTATTGAAGCTTCTACTGCTCTAACAATTTTTTCACCAACAACTGACCCCATGCTACCGCCCATAAATCCAAAATCCATAACAACAATTACGCAAGAAAATCTTTTTATTTTACACTCGCCAGCAATGATTCCATCAGCCATTCCAGAATCAATTTTATCGGCATACCCCGGAAATTTTAAAAAATCTTTCGGATGTATTTCTTTTGCAATTTCTTTGAAAGTTCCTTTATCTACCGTAATTTCTATTCTTTTTTTTGCGTTAAGCCTTGCATAATAACCACATTTTGGGCATACGAATAAATCTTTTTCGAAATCTTTTTTTAAAAAAACATGCTCGCATTTTTTGCATTTAGTCCAAATGCCTGAGGGAAATTCTTTTTTTTCAGAATATTGTTCAGTTATTGGTTTCATTTTGCATCCTTTTACAAACCATGAGCTGCTTTAATAAAAGCACTCATTTTTAAGTGATCCTTTCTTTTTGGAAGGCTTTCTATTGAATTATTGGCTTCAATGCCAAAAGGTTTTGCTTCTTTAATAACGGTAGCAATGCTTTCCATTTCAATATGTCCTGAGACAAAGATATTTGCTTGAATTTCTGAAGCTGTTCTTATTAAATCACAATTCTCTTTAAAACTTTGCGTGTTTGAAAAATCAACATCCAAAACAAAATAATCTACTGCATCTTTATAATCTTGCAACTTAGAAATTAGGTTTGGAGACTCCAACTTAACAGCTCTAAAAACTTTAACGTTTTGTCCCAAACGTATGTTTTTGCAAAAATCTGGCATTTCTGTAACGCCGTTAAATTGGACATTTTTTACTTTTAGTTTTTTTATGGTTTTGACAACATCTTGCTCAGTATCGTTACAAAAAACTGCAACTGGCAAAACAAATGGCGGAAGCTTTAAGATAATATCTAAAGCAAGCTTGCTAGATATTTTTTTCACCGATTCTTTTGTGGTATGAAATCCTAAAAAATCTGCACCTAAGTTCGTGGCATCTAAAGCGTCTTTAAAATTTGTAATACCGCAAATTTTTATTTTTGGCATTTCAGACTCTTATTTCTTATATACTTTGGTCGGGTCAAAAAATTTTTTACCGACAATTTCTGTTTTCCCGTCAAAATTAACTTTTGAGAAAAAGCAGCTTCTATAGCCCGTATGACAAGCGGCTCCACCAATTTGTTCTACTTTCAAAAGTATACAATCGGCATCGCAGTCGTAAAAAAATTCCTTAATTTCTTGCGTATTGCCTGAGCTTTCGCCTTTAATCCATAAAGATTGTCTAGAACGGCTCCAAAAAGTGGCTTTTCTAGTTTCAATAGTTTTTTTAACAGTTTCTTTGTTCATATAAGCAACCATTAAGACGGTATTGTCTTTCCAATCTTGAACTACTGCTGGGATAAGACCATTTTCGTCAAACTTCAATTTTTCAACTATTTGCTCCAAGCAAACCTCCAAAATACTCATTAACATGTCTTAAAATCAGTTCTATATTTTTGGCACAATATTATTAAAGTTTTATACACAAAGTGTTAAAAATCAAAAGTGCTGGCATTGCCATATGGCTTTGTGTGAGAGCAATACTAAAAATACAAAGTGTACCCCGCAAGATGCGAAACGACTATTGTAGATTTTTTATATATTGCTATAAGCACGGTTCGCCGTACACAGCACGCTGCCCGACCTGGAATCGAACCAGGAGTCTTCTGCTCCAGAGGCAGACGTGTTACCAATTACACCATCGGGCAATTGCTTTTACTTGCTTGTTTTATTCTTAACTGTTTGCTCAAAAGAGAATTTTAAAAGTTTACATACATGAGAGGAACAAAGCTAACACCGTGCTTACAGCTGGGCCTGGTAGGACTTGAACCTACGACCAATCGATTATGAGTCGATTGCTCTAACCAACTGAGCTACAGGCCCTCCACGCAGCAAAATTTACATAACTGGACGACGGATGGTACTTAAAAAACCTAACTAAGTCAAACTATTTTCCATAGTTTTCAAATTCTGTTTACTTAACTTAAAAGCTATGAAATTTAGGAAAGAGTATATGGTATTTTGAAAAGTATGAGTTTGGGGAAACATAAATAATAATCAAAACGCAATGCAAAAACTTTAATGTCTTTGTGATATTTTTATTTGTTCTAAAAGATGTGCTATTTCTGAATTTAAAATTTCTTTGTCGGTTGAATTGTTTAAAAAAGTGATGTCTGCTGCTGCTGCGGTTTTGGTAAGTTGTTGACCTGAACCCTCGCTTTGCGATTCTCTTTTTTCAAGTTCTATAAATTTTTCTATAGTTTTGGGATCGCCTGCTCTGTTTCTTGTTTGCATACGTGCAAAGCGCAAGTTTTTGTCAGCATCAACGTTTACTAAAACGAAATCTTTTCGCTTCCTTAAAAACTCTACTTCGTCAGGGTGTCTTATAGAAGTTATGCAGAAGTTACCGTCTGAAATTTTTGCCAAAACTTTTTCGGCTAAAACAGAGTTTCCGTTATTGCTCCTCAAATTCGCACCGAATGTTATTAAATTTTCTCTTGTTGGTTCTATGTTGTGCAATGACATTTCTCCTCTTATAATGTCGGAAAGTGAAAAATGCTTAAAACCATATTTAGATACGAGAAAATCAGCAATAGTGTCTTTTCCGCTGCAATAAGACCCCGTAAGTCCTATTATCATTTTACCTCCTTTTTAAAGTTTAATCGCAAAATAGCTGATTTTTTGTGCCAAATCATATTTTCAGCATTGGCAATTTCAGCGATTTCTTCAAAGCTTTTTTTGTATTTTCCATTCATTTCAGTAAAACTTGTTCTTTTTAAAAAAGTCATTGCCGATAATCCACTTGAAAATTTAGCACTTGACATTGTTGGTAAAACATGCGACGGACCAGCCCAATAATCTCCGCAAGCAGTAGGGCTTTGATAACCTGCAAAAATTGCACCGGCATTTTTTATTTTTTTTAACAGAGGTTTATAATTTTTTACAAGCAATTCTAAATGTTCAGGAGCTATTGCATTTGATTTTTCTACAGCAGTTTCAATCAGACATTGCGTGAAAGTTATTTGCTTAAAAGCTGTTTGAGGAGCTTCTTTTTTTGAAATTAGTCGTTTAATTTCTTTCTTAATTTCGTCAATTTTTTTTAAATTTTGAATAAACAAAAAGGCTTTAGCCATCACGTCATGTTCAACCTGTGCTAATAAATCCGCAACGATAAATTCTGTTGGGCAAATATCATCTGCGATGAGGACAACTTCACTAGGTCCTGCCAAAGCGTCAATGCCTGTTTGTCCAAAGACTTGTCTTTTTGCTTCGTTGACGTAGACGTTTCCGGGACCGACAATCATGTCAACTTTCTTTACAGTTTTCGTTCCATAAGCAAAAACAGCAATTGCCGATGCACCGCCTACTGAATAAATTTCTTTTATTCCGCAAAGACTTGCCGTATACAAAACTGCCGAACTTAAATTTTTTGGCGGAGTTGCCATAATAATTCTTTTAACACCCGCTGAAATTGCGGGAATTGCCGTCATAATAACAGTTGATGGATAAGGAAAACGACCGCCGGGAACATAAACGCCCACATCCTCAATAGCAGTGTAAATTTGCCCAGTTCTTGCTCCATTGTAAGTAAAAGAAAAAGACTTTTTTATTTGCAATAACTCTTTTTTGTGAAAACTTAAAACATTGAGGTATGCTTTTTTTATCGCATTTTTTAATTGTGTGGGAACATTTTTTAAAGCACATTTGACATGTTCATCAGAAACTCTGTACCCGCTTTTAGATAAATCTACTCCGTCAAATTTTTTAATATGTCTAAAAACCGCTTTGTCGCCCTCTAATACGACTTCGTCTATTAAATCGGAAACATAGTTTCTTAATTTTTTTTTGTCCATTAAATGTTTTCCTGCAAGTTGGTTTTCTTTTTGTCTATGAAAATTTTAATCAAATTTTTAGTGGAACAATCATGCGGATTTTGAGCTTTTTTAGAAAGCTCCGGCAAAATAACATTCGCTAAAACTTTTCCTAGCTGTACGCCCCACTGGTCAAAACTATTTACTCTCCATAAAATGCCTTGCGTAAAAATTTTGTGCTCGTATAAAGCTATTAAAGCGCCTAAAGTTTTAGGTGTGAGGTTGTCAATTAAAATGGAATTTGTCGGCTTATTTCCCTCAAAAACTTTATGCGGAGTGAGAAGTTCTATATCTGCAAAAGACAAGCCGGATTTTGTAAGCTCGTCGTAAACTTCGTCTTTTGTTAAACCAAAAGCTAAAGCTTCAGGTTGAGCGAAAAAATTAGCCATAAGTTTTTCGTGATGATCGCCGACATTTTCAGGAGGATTTACAAAACCTATGAAGTCGCAGGGAATAAATTTTGAGCCTTGATGAATTAGCTGATAAAAAGAATGTTGCCCGTTTGTACCCGGTTCGCCCCACAAAATAGAACCTGTAGAATAATTAATTTTTTCATTCTCAAAATTTATGGTTTTGCCGTTGCTTTCCATATCGCATTGTTGAAGATAAGCGGTAAATCTGTGGAGGTATTGACTATAAGGCAAAATTGTATAGCTTTCCGCTTTAAAAAAATTGTTATACCAAAAACCCAAAACAGCAGCTATTACAGGTATATTTTTTTCAAAAGGTGCTTCTAAAAAGTGCTTGTCCATATAATATGCACCTTCTAGAAGTTCCTCAAATTTATCAAAACCGATAAAGCAGGCTATAGGTAAACCTATTGCCGACCAAAGAGAATAACGGCCGCCGACAAAATCCCAAAATTCAAACATATTGTTCTCATCAATGCCGAATTCTACGACCTTTTTTGCATTTGTGGAAAGCGCCACGAAATGATTTGCAACAGCTTTTTCACCAAGTTTTGCAACAAGCCACTTTCTTGCAGTAAGAGCATTTGTAATTGTTTCAAGAGTTGTAAAAGTTTTTGAAGCGACTATAAAGAGCGAATTTTCAGGGTTTATTTTTTTTAAAACTTCCAAAATGTCTGCTCCGTCTATGTTTGAGACAAAATGAACTGCCGGAGTTGAGCTATCTGCATAAAATTTTAACGCTTCGCAAACCATTCTAGGACCTAAATCTGAACCGCCTATTCCAATATTTACTACATCTGTAATTTTTTTACCTGTTGCACCAAGCCATTTGCCCTCTCTTAAATCACGACTAAATTTTTTCATTTTTTCTAAAACTGCATTTATAGACGGCATGATGTCTTTTCCATCAAACAAAACCGGTTTTGAGCTTCTATTTCTCAACGCCGTATGGAGAACTGCTCTTTTTTCAGTCCAATTTATTTTCTCGCCTGAAAACATTTTTTCACTATATTGGTGAACTTTTGCTTCTTTTGCAAAGTCAAGTAAGAACCTTAACGTTTCAGAATTTATAATGTTTTTTGAATAGTCAAAAGTTATTCCTATATTGTTGTCACATATAGAAAATTCGTCAAATCTGTTCTCGTTTTTAAATAAATCTCTTAGATGAACTTCTTTCATTACTTCAAAATGTTTTTCAAGGTTTTGCCATTGAGACGTTTTCGTAAGATTAAATTTAGCCATAAATTCTCCTTTTGTTTTAATTTGCCAAACATTGTTCATTTTTCTCCTTTGTTATAAAAGCTACGTTCTACTTGTTTGAGTTTAAAACACTTTTTTCAGCACAAATAAGTGCAAAGCACATATTTTTATGTAGAACTTCTACGTTTGAAAAGCCACTTTCGCAAAGAGTTTTTGTTAAAAAATTTACAGAACGAGGTGTGTCTTCTTTTCCTGACAATTCAAGAATTTGCTTGCAATAATTTTTTCCGCCGGTTTGTTCAAGATAGTTTGACCAACCCTCGTAAACATATTTTGTAAGCAGTGGATTATTTTGAACTACTAAGTCTGAAATAATAAAACAGCCGACTGATGAAAGACAATTGAAAATTTTTAAAAATACTGATTTCCATTCCACATCGCTGCGCAAATGATGAAGCGTTGCACCGGCAAAAATAATATCAAAGCTATTGCAGGACAATTCAACTGTACGCATATCGCCCAACAAAGTATTGACTGTTCCTTTTGTGGCAGACGACACGCGGCTCTTTGCTTTATCAAGCATTGCTTGACTTATATCAAGCAGAGAACAATTTGCATTTGGAATTTTCTCAAGCATTTTTAAAGTCCAATTCCCTGCTCCGCAACCTAAATCAAGAATGTTTTTTGCATTTGGTGCAAGACGTTTTGCAGTTTCTGTACCTATTTCAAACATAATTTTTGCATCAAGTATAGAAACTTGCCCAGTTTGTAAGTTTGAGAAACATTCAACATCATTGCTAAAGCGTTCTTTGATTTCATCAGTAGATGATTTTTTACAAGAATTCATTTTTTTATTTTCCTGTTATTGCAATTTTTAAGAGTGTACAAACATTTGTAAGTGTTTCTCAAAAACAAGTGTTTTGTTATATATTTTAGACAAAAATTCATTTTATTTGGATTAGAGTGTTCTGCACTAATCGCCAAAGACAATTTTAGTTTTCATGTTTGCTTCACGAGTTTTTATTTTCATTCGCAAGTATTCCATAGGTCTATTGCCTTTTGTTCTGTTGCAATGAGGACATAGCAGTTGATAGTTTTCGTAGTAATCGCCGCCACCTTTTGCTTTAGGTATAATATGGTCTATTTCGAATTGCAAAATATCCATTTTTAAACCGCAAGCATTGCATTTTCCCTCTTG